>JBFRWQ010000070.1:0-5476 GCA_051439665.1 Microcystaceae cyanobacterium
GGTAAGAATTCTTGATGTCCTTTTTTTGTCTGGTAGGAACGTCCGTTTATCCAAGTTCTCAGGGTTGGTAGGGGAATATGGAGATATCGTGCGGTATCGGCTATTGTGTAGGTTGGTACATTATAAAAATGTTCTAAGGTAGGGAGAGATGATACTGTAACCATAAAACAGGTTGGTTTTTTACAGACTACTACCTAATTCTAGCAAAATCCTAGCGCCACTCATCCCAAGTATTATTAAAAATAGAGGTATCAGGAAAAGCGGTTGGGTTGCCCTGTTCATCTAATTTCTTGCGTAACTCAAATAATTTTTCTTCACGGGTTAAGGTTGGACTATCCACCAATTGATAGGGTAGAATTGCCTCATCAATGGCAAAAGCTGCCACTACCCCTGCGGCGGCACCAGATGACCATTCAAAGGAATGTACCCGATAAGCTGCGGCTGCAATGTGACTTACTGCAATACTTTTTCCTGCTACCAATAAATTATCAATTTTCTGGGGAATCATAGATCTTAACGGCACTTGGAAAGGATAAGCTTGACCTTGCCCCTCTCTTTCCCCTGCTCTTTCAGTATTACCTGGCTTTTCGTGGGGATACTCGGTCATGCAAGGATGAAAATCGATCGCATAATGGCCAATTCCCACTGAGTCAGCATAAACCGTCGAGCGCTTGCGTCTTTCTACTTTTTCGGGGGCAATTTCATTGTTTAAGACTTTAAAGCCTTCTAAACCCACTAGAGTTGCCTGTAACCGCCGATATTGATCGGGTGATAGAATTTGACGATAAATCTCATCTTGATAATTACGGCGAGATATATCAATCTCATTAATCATAAAGCCTTGGGGTGCAAAGAAGGAAGGACGACCGATAATGCGTCTTGCTTCTCGCATATAGGGGTACTTGGACAACCCGTGTACTGTCCCCATCGGAGAGTCTAACCCACTGAGAAAACGATGGTTAGGATCTGGTTTTTTGACTCCATCCCCTAATTGGGAGTCTGTTGTCCCCGCAACTAACCAATAATAATAACCGATGGAGTTTTCCTCTCCTTTGCGTAGGGTTTCAGTCCTTAGTCCCCCCATCCAACCGCCAGGATTCAGTTGTCCCAGCGCTTTTAATTGTTCTCGTGTATAGATTAAATTATCTCTGGATGTCACTGGCCGATAATCATTTCCCCATGTCCAGTTTTGCATGGAAATATCCCCTGGTGTGGGTTCAGAGAAAGCAATGCCACCAAACTTAGTCATTTCTCCTTTTTGGGGACTCCAAATCCGCCGATAGGTGAACACAAGGTCAAAATCAGCCAATCTTTCTAATTCGTAGCTGTAATAGGGCGCATACTGGTCATAGAAAGAGGGTTTGGTCTGGGGTTGGGGGTCTTCTGTTTCCTCCATTGCAAAGGTATAGGTAAAGCCTTGGGTACAATAGGGATCTTGTGTGGCGCTTGCAGCAGAAGGATTAAGATGGGAACGGGGATCTATCCCTAAACGATAAGGAACATCGGCTAAACCGATAATTTCCCCTGTTTCTGTTGCTTCTATGACATACCAGTCGGACGGGGTATCATTGTCGTGGGGTTGAGGAACAAATCGAATGATGGTTTTATCAAAGCGCTGTGAATTTTCGTAACGATAGGCATCTTCTATGGTTTGAGAGAGGGGATAGGTATTTAAAGGGGCTGCATTTTTGGCGGGTTGATGCTGAATTGCGATCGCACTTTTGATCTGTTTTCCATTTCCGACGGTTTGAATATCCAGTTCTTTAATCACTGTTGAGGGAAACCACTTTAATTCTCCCTTTCCTTGACGTTCTGCGTCTTCTAACATCTCCATTAACAACTTATGACCATCATAAGGGAAATAACAAGATTCGCTAACCCAACAGTCACCAGGGTTTAATTGGCCATAATGCTTTTCAATGCGCTTGCGTAGTTCTAAATACCCACGAGGGTAGAGTAATAGCGATCGCTGTGTTGGTCGTTCGTCTAGTGCTGATGTTCCTTGAGAGGATATTTGTCCCCCTACCCAATCAGTAATTTCGGTTAAACAGACTGTTTTTCCTGCTAATAATCCTTCATAAGCTGCTGCTGAACCTGAAAGTCCCCCACCGACAATTAAGAGTTCGCATTCTACGGTTTGGTCGGGACTGCGAGGGGGCGCTGCTAGGGTAACAGGGGAGAAGGAGATAAAGGTAAAAGAGAGGGAGAGGAGAGAACGAAACCAACGGTTAACCATTGTTTAAGTCTAAGATAGAGAAATGAATATGGAATATCTGTGTTCGATAGATGGGATTTGGGTTATGAATGTTCCCACGTGGGTAGAGATATAAATTTATGTATGTTTATGATTGACTATCTTACCATTAACACCGCCTTGCAATAAATTGACAAGGCTCATAAGTACCGTTATCTAAAGATAACTTACTCCTTAATCTTAGTTCATTTTAATGAACGTCATTTATTAGCCCTGAAATTAATTTCGGGGCGGTTTGGGTAACTCATTCATTAATTTTTTGTCTTTTGATGATTGACTACCTTACCATTAATAACACCTTGCAATGAATTGACTCGTAAGTATTGGCTCTGAAGATAACTTACTCCTTAATCTTAGTTCATTTTAATGAACGCCATTTATTCGCCTTGAAATTAATTTCGGGGTGGTTTGGGTAACTCATTCATTAATATTGTGTCTGTTTATGATTGACTACCTTACCCTTAATAACGCCTTGCAATAAATTGACAAGGCTCATAAGTACCGTTATCTAAAGATAACTTACTACTTAATCTTAGTTTATGAAAATGAACGTTATTTATTAACCTTGACATTCATTCAAGGTGAGTTAGGTGACTTACTCATTAATATTGAATAGCTTCTTGATTAATCTTATAACTAAAATTGCTCTCTAGTTAAACGACAAATTCGCCACTCTTTTAAGACAGTTGCACCCATTTTTTCATAGAAAGCGATCGCAGATTCATTCCAATCTAACACACTCCATTCTAACCGTCCTGCCTCTCGTTCAGTGGCTAATTTGATGACAGACTCTAATAGCGCTTTCCCAATTCCTTGACGGCGATAGTTAGGTAAAACAAAAATATCTTCGATATAGATGCCAGGTTGGGTTAAAAAGGTAGAATAGTTTGAGAAAAATAAGGAAAATCCCACAACTTTCTGGTCATATACTGCCACAATTGCTTCGACACAAGAGCGCTGGCCAAATAAATGTTCTCCTAATTTTTCTGCACTTCCTGTAACTAAGTGGCTCATTTTTTCATACTCTGCTAAGGCTTTAATTAGCTCAAAAATGGTGGGAACATCTGAAGGTGTGGCCAGACGAATGGTAAGATTTTCCATAAGCATCAACTGATTAAGAATGTAAGACTAAGAAAGCGATACTTGCTAGTCCTGATGGTCACATCATAGCGGTTTTTATGGGCAATTTACTTTTATTGACTGTTAATAATAAGAGAAAATAAACATCTATATAAACACGGGAATAGTCAAGGTAATAATTTAAGATCGCTAAACTACTAAAAATAAACATTCCCCCATATAGCAAAGTGATCCAATATAAAAGACGATTCTCTGGTTTATATTGCCAATAGATCCATAAGATAGCAGCAAAGACCCCTAAAATCAAAAGCCACATATAGGCTTCAAATAATTTTGTACCACTTAATTCAACAAATAAAGATGAAAATTTGCCAATGATTCCCAGAAAAGGAAAGCCAAAATTAGCGCTAACCCCTGTATAACCTGGTAGGTTAAGGAGGACAACATAAGCATTCCAGATTAAGGTAGGAATTAGACTGAGTAAAATTGGAATAAATTCTTTTCTAGAGCGCTTAAATATAGTCATTCCCATAATCCCTAACCAAACTAAAATGATGGTTTCACGGGTTAAACAACCTATGCCTAAACATAAAGCGCTTAAAGGTATTTTTTCCTGACGAAAGTAATAGATAGCAGCGATTCCCAATAAGCTACTTAATAGATCAGCAGTTGTTAAAGATAAAACCATCCAAACACCAGGAACAAAAAGTACATAAAGACATGGCCATTTAGGAAGATTAACACGCTTTAGATATTGTCCAACGACTGCAACCAAAAGAATAATTGAGACAAGGTTGATTCCCACCATGACATAGGGAATTAAACTCGGATTTCCTAGTCCCAAAATATAGCTAATCAGAGGATAAAAGATACGACGATAACGATATGACGGATGATCTAAACTATTAATTGTCTCAGCATTATTTAAGAAGGGATCAAGCGCTAAACTTAAGAATTGCTGACCATCATATCCTAATTCCCCTTGAAAAATAGCGGTTGTCTCAGGATCTAAATAGGGAGAAAGGGGTAATTCTGAACCAATGCGAAAAAATCCTGTAATATTACCTGAGAATTTAGCAAAATATAAAAATAAAGTGATCACAGAGACAATCCCCGTTGCAATTAGACTATATTGCACCAGAGAAAGGGGTTTAATCTCCATTTTCTTGAAGGATTTAACGACCATCAAACACTCCTTTACAAAACTAGAGATATAGCTTATCATATTATGCAGTTTTTAAAAATTCTAATTATCTATGATTGATGAAGGCTATATCAAATATCATTGTCAATGGATTGAAGAAAGTCCTCAACCTTTAGAAAACCTTGCAGACTTAAACCAATGGCGTGATCAATGTTATCAACTCGGACTAATTGGACAATATGAAAATGGGATCGGTTTCGGTAATCTTAGCATTCGCCAGGGAAAGAGTAACAACTTTATTATTTCAGGGACGCAAACAGGAGGACTTTCTCAGTTAACCGAACAACATTATACAGTCGTGACTGATTATAATTGGTCGAAAAATACAGTCATTTGTCAAGGTCCCATTAAAGCATCATCAGAAGCGCTAACCCATGCAGCCATTTATGAAGCAAATCCTCAGATTAACGGAGTCATTCATATTCATCAGGGTCAATTATGGGAGCAACTACTAGATAAAGTACCCACAACTAATGGGAAAGTTCCCTACGGAACACCAGAAATGGCACAAGAGATTATCCGTTTATGTCAACAAGATAGCTTAAAAACTCAAAAAATTCTAGTCATGGCCGGACATGAGGAAGGAATCATTACCTTTGGGGAAAGTTTAACTGAAGCAGGTAAAATTTTATTATCTTATGTCAATCAATAATATGAATAACTGGAAAGAGCCGAAAGATTGGTATTCTATCGATTTAGAAGAGCGGAAAAAATGGTATGCTAATATAGGGGATAGCTATGAGAAAACTCGCCCTGGTTATGAGCCTGAATTAATTAAATGGATTATTGCAACCGCAGCACTGAATCCAACCAGTCAGTTATTAGAAATTGGTTGTGGAACAGGAAAAGCAACGATCCCATTTAGTCAATTAAATTGTAACTTAGTGGGGCTTGAACCGAACCCTGACTTTTATGCAATCGCACAAAAAAACTGTTCT
>JBFRWQ010000071.1:0-9284 GCA_051439665.1 Microcystaceae cyanobacterium
AATTCATAATTCCCTTTTAGTCGCTATCGTTTACTCGTTTCCAAATATAATAATCCATATCATCAGAGTTTGATGATTTAAAATTCAGATACTTATTTTCAATCAGAGTAAATGTTAGGGTAGCTTCTTGATTTTGATTATTACAAAGAGCAATTATTTTTATTTCTGTCATGTTTTTAAATGAACAGAGTATAGTTGTTTCTCTATTCCCACGCCTATAAATCAAAGAATTTTCCGTGATCTCGATTCGCATTGTTTCAATCAAGCGCTTAATAATTTTTGGCATTTGTTCAATTTCTTCTGCTGAAAGCTCAGGGTTTTTCTTAGCTTCTTCTAAAGTTTTATCATAATCTACTAACCACAACCCCTCTATTTTACTCAAGTTTTTTACGGAATGAGGAATATCTAATGATGATTTTGTTTCTTGCTCTTGAGTGATGCTTAAGTCCAATGCACTAACGATTGAGGATGATATACCCATGAAAACTATTCCCCCTAAGATTATTACTAAAGGTTGAGACAGTTTTTTCAAAAGAGGATGCAATGATGTTTCTTCTTTCATTGATAGTAAGTATAAATTTGCTTGAATGATAGTAAAACAAAACAAGATTAGTGAGCATTAGCATTCGGATACTAAACTTTCAAAAGAGTTGAAAAGATTGTTTTCTAATTAACTCTACTGACATCCTATTCTACACTATCTTTCGTTTTTATTAGAATAATTGATATAATAATCTGGACTCTAATCTTGCTTTGACAATGACTTACGCTAAAGAACGAGAAATTGCGATCGCTACTACCCGTCTTGCTTCCCAACTCTGTGATACAATCCGTCAGCAACAAAAAGCGTTAACCATTGAAAAACCAGATCAAAGTCCTGTAACGATCGCTGACTTCAGCGCACAAGCGATTATTTGTCAAGGTTTATCAGACGATTTCCCTGATGATCCGATTATTGCTGAAGAAGATGCTAATTTATTACAACAAGATAATCATACACTTGGCCAAGTGACGCAACAGGTTCAAACTTTATTACCAGATACAACAGAAAATAAGATTATTAATTGGATTAATCGAGGAAATGGGAAAATTGCGGATCGCTACTGGACATTAGACCCAATTGATGGGACAAAAGGCTTTATTCGAGGGGATCAATATGCGATCGCTTTAGCATTAGTGGAAAAGGGACGGGTTAAACTAGGAGTGGTGGGATGTCCTGCTTTACCTTGGGATTTCCAAAAACCAGAGGGAGACAAAGGAGTTCTCTTTGTAGCGGTGGAAAATCAAGGAACAGAAATGATTAACCTCAATACCAATGAATCTCGTAAAATTAAGGTTAATTCACCTAAACCCTTCAGTCAATTAACTCGCATTGAAAGCGTAGAAACCCGACACAGCGATCATTATCAACAAGAGTTATTTGATCAAAAGATGGGTATGAGCAACCCAGTGCAGAAAATGGATTCCTTAGCGAAATATGCTGCGATCGCCAGAGGAGAAGTTGATATTTATTTACGCATTCCCCTCCCTCATTTTATCACATGGAAAGAGAATATATGGGATCATGCTGCGGGAATCATTTTAGTGGAAGAAGCAGGGGGAAAAGTGACAGATTTAACAGGTAAACCCTTAGATTTTTCAGTGGGCATCAAAATGTTAAACAATTATGGGATTGCTGCTAGTAATGGCTGGAATCATAGTGAGGTTTTAAAGATTATTAGTCAGCTTTCCCCTGCGGATGATACTTAGGATCTAGCAATTGCTGAACGGGTTGCTTTTTCTTTAAATGTTGTTTAACAATGAGTTCAACATGATAGGGTTGGATATGCCAATACCATGTTTTCTCAGGTAAAACTAAGACCATCACCCCATTACCACATTCCCCTAAACATCCTGAGCCGATAATTTCTATTTCGTCTAAATAATACTGTTGAAAGGCTGCTTTTACCTGCTTTGCTCCTTGGCTGCGACAGGTACGATTTTGACAGATTAAGACTTGCTTTTTTTGCGGTAAGTTCATGTTACTTAAAAATAAATTTTTGAGTCCTCAAAGCTTAAAATAGCAATATTACTACATTAGTTGTACAGCCTAGACTGTACAAAAAACAAAAATACTATGAGAAGGAAATCCTAAATCTTTGTTAAACTTAGGAGACAGTTCGCTTAACAATGTTGCGATTTTATGACTTTTTGGCAAAACAATGACAAGTTCACTCTCTCTTCCTACCCTTCTCGTCGATGGTTACAACATCATCGGTACCTGGCCATCCTTACAAAAAACCCGAGATCGTCACGGACTTGAACCTGCGAGACGGGAATTAGTGGAAACCCTTATTAATTATACGGCTCATCAAGGTTATTGCACCCGTGTTGTCTTTGATGCTCATTACCAAAAGCAATCCAGTACTCCCGAACAACATACCCCTCATCTTTCGGTTCACTTCACAGACTGGATGCAAACCGCCGATACTTATATAGAGAAATTTTGTGCTGCCTGGTCACGAAAAGCCTCATCTGATACCCAACGAGTGATTGTCGCCACGTCTGACCAAGCCCAACGCCTCACCGTACAGGGATATGGTGCAGAATGGCTATCGGCTCATCGTTTAGCCAATGAAGTAAACGCTACTTCCCAAACCGTCAAGCAAAAACAGGCTTCTCGTAAGGGTAAAGGCCGCAGACCCTTCCTTTTTAGTCGCTTGGATGAAAAGGGACAAGAGCGCTTGAGTCAACTGCAACAGCGCTTTTCACAAAAATTTCCCTAGCTTTGTCTATTTAATAAAAACCTTAAATATAAGATATAACATAATCAATCTAAAAGAACTGAGAGGAATTATGAAGTTAAGCGAACTCTTAGCAAACGTTTCTATTATTGATTCTAATTTTGCTCATCCATCTTTAAACACAGAAGTTAAAGGAATTTGTACCAATTCCCATGCTTGTCAGATCGGGGATCTTTTCTTAGGGATGCCTGGTACTCGTGTCGATGGTGGCGAATTTTGGTCAGGTGCATTAGAATCAGGGGCAATTGCAGCGATTATAAGTAAAAAAGCTGCTGAGAAATATCCTCCCACCTCAGATGTCTGTGTCATTCCTGTAGAAGATATGGTGAATACTTGTGCAGCGATCGCTTCTGCCTTTTATGGTCATCCTAGCCAAACCTTAACCCAAATTGGCATTACTGGCACAAATGGTAAAACCACCACTACCCATTTAGTGGAATTTTTTCTACAACAAGCGCAGAAAAAAACAGCGCTGTTAGGGACATTATACGCCCGTTGGCCAGGTTATCAAGAGACGGCAGTACATACCACTCCATTTGCCGCCGATTTACAGAAAACCCTCTCAGAAGCGCTTACCGCAGGAAGTGAGTATGCAGTGATGGAAGTGAGTTCCCATGCCTTGTATCAGGGACGAGTCAAAGAATGTTGTTATGAAGTGGGGGTTTTTACCAATTTAACCCAAGATCATCTCGATTTCCATGAAACAATGGAGAATTATTTTGCTGCTAAAGCCTTATTGTTTAATGAAGAGTATCTGAAAGGCCGAGGGGTAATTAATTGGGATGATCCTTATGGAAAGCGCTTAATTGAATCTTTAGGTCAAGAAAAAGCATGGAGTTTTAGTATAGAAGACTCAGCAGCCGATTTTTATACTGATAATTTGGTTTATCAAGCAAATGGTGTCAGTGGAGAGATTCATACCCCTCAAGGTGTCTTTCCCTTCCAGTCTCCCTTAGTCGGACAATTTAACCTTTCTAACCTCTTAGCTGCTGTGGCTACCATTGCCCATTTAGGCTTAGATATTGGGGCAGTGTTAGGGCAATTACCGGAGTTTAAGGGTGTACCAGGGCGTATGGAACGGGTACAAGTCACAGACTCCCAAGATATTAGCGTTATTGTTGATTATGCCCACACCCCTGATAGTTTAGAAAATTCTTTGAAAGCCGCCCGTCCCTTTATTAAAGGACAATTGATCTGTGTTTTTGGCTGTGGAGGCGATCGCGATCGGACTAAGCGCCCCTTAATGGGTAAAATATCAGCACAATTAGCAGATTTAAGCGTTGTTACCTCAGATAATCCCAGAACAGAAGAGCCTGACCGAATTATTGAGGATATATTAGCAGGAATTCCCCAAGAAACAAATCTGATTGTCAATAGCGATCGCTCGACCGCCATTGATCAAGCGATTCAAACTGCTAAGGCGGGAGATGGTATTCTCATTGCAGGGAAAGGCCACGAAGATTATCAAATATTAGGAACAGAAAAAATCCATTTTGATGATCGTGAAGAAGCTGCCAAAGCATTAGCGATTCGTCTGCAATAACAATGTTAGGGTGGGGAAGTGTGGGCAGAATGAATACTTCCCCTATCTTCCCTCTCTCACTATCTAGATGAATAAGACATCATGATCAGCATTAAACTCAGCATTAGTGATGTTCTCAAGGGTTGCTAAATCATAACCGTTATAGGATAAAAGATGATTGGCATCATTAAGACTGATCTGAGAAAAGTCTCCTGTTCCTAAGCCATAAACAGAAGTATCAATCTCGATTTTATCCTCTTGTGAAGGATTAAAGTCAGTGACTGTATAAGTGGTGCTTAAATCATCAAAGCGGAAATAATCCATTCCCGATGTTCCTGTGAGAAGATCATCATTCAAATCCTGTGGATTGATGGAGAGTGAGTTAGAGGTTTGAGTTGTTTCTTCAAAGAGAAGATAACTGACTTGTTCGTCGGTATGTTGGCGCTCAATATCTTGGGTTTGATCTTCATCTATCTGCAATTTGATTCGATTTGAATTAATAGGATTGTTTCCTGCCAGAATTGCCCAACCTCCATCAGTGCCATCCATCGCACTTTGGGAGACTAGGGCAACTTGGGGCGTAAAATCGATATTAGGTAGGTCATACTGGCTTTCTGAGTTATCTACCCCTACAATAGTGTCTGAACCTAATTGAGCGCTGAATTTCTGTCCCTCAATTGTGCCTGTTCCTGATTCAAAGATGACATAACCCAAGGTTTCATTGTTACGAGTGCTATCAGGATCTGAACCGATGTGTTTACCCAGATAGATATTATTACCATCGGCAGGGTTTTTGAATACATCCCCTCTTGACCAGAAAGTTGACCAGTCTTGGTCATTTTCGGTCATTACACTTCCTACCACCACGGGATTTTGATAGTTATTCTGGGGGGTGATGCTTTGTCCATTCCAACCTATTTCTTGACCATCGGTTAGGGTGGAGTTAAATCGACCAGCTTCTAAGGTGAATCCATGTTCTGCTTCGGTATAAGCGCCTTCTTCAAGGACAAGGAGATGGATGTCATAACCACTCAGAGCCGTATCACTGGGGTTTTGTACTTTAATCTCTAGTTGATTACCTTGGGCTTGACGAATACGAACCACTGCAGGTAGGTTTGATGAATTATAGTTGGGGGTTGCTACCACCACCATTGAGTCGTAGCTGTAAGGTAGGGTGATGGTTTGCCAATCACTGCTGACGTTAGTTAAGACTTCAGTATGAAGTTTCGGGCTAGAGGTTGGAGTTTTTTGTTCAAAGAGAAGATAACTGACTTGTTCTGTGGTATGTTGGCGCTCAGAATCGACGATTTGATCTTCATCTATTCGCAATTTAAGGCTAGTTGAATTAATCGGGTTGTCTCCTGCGAGAATTGCCCAACCCCCATCACCGCCATCCATTGCACTTTGGGAGACTAGGGCAACTTGGGGCGTAAAATCCAGATTAGGTAGGTCATACTGGCTTTCTGGGTTATCTACCCCCAAAATGGTGTCTGAACCTAATTGAGCGCTGAATTTCTGTCCGTCAATGGTTCCCGTTCCTGATTCAAAGATGACATAACCCAAGGTTTCATTGTTACGAGTGGTATCAGTATCTGAAGCGATGTGTTTACCCAAATAAATGTTATTACCATCGGCAGGGTTGGTGGCTACATCCCCTCTTGACCAGAAACTTGACCAGTCTTGGTCATTTTCGGTCATTACACTCCCCACCACCACAGGATTTTGATAGTTATTCTGGGGGGTGATGCTTTGTCCATTCCAACCTATTTCTTTACCATCGGTTAGGGTGGAGTTAAATCGACCTGCTTCTAAGGTAAATCCATGTTCGGCTTCGGTATAAGCGCCTTCTTCAAGGACAAGGAGATGGATGTCATAACCACTCAGAGGGGTATCACTGGGGTTTTGTACTTTAATCTCTAGTTGATTTCCTTGTGCTTGACGAATACGAACCACTGCAGGTAGGTCTGATGAATCATAGTTGGGGGTTGCTACCACCACCATTGAGTTGTAGCTGTAAGGTAGGGTGATGGTTTGCCATTCACTGCTGACGTTGGTTAAGACTTCGGTATGAAGTTTCGGGCTAGAGGGAGTGGGATTTGGCTCAAGATCTGCATTAAGAATCTCTTCACCTGAAAGATTATCAACGGTTTCGATAAATCCACTTCCTGGTTGATTGCCCGAAACATCAAAGAAATTAAGAATTACTAAATCATCATTAACATTAATGATGCCATCTTGACTCAGATCAATGATTAAATCCGTGTTATTACGCTGTAAACCAATCATTCCTGTGGCAGGTGTAGCAAGGGTCAACATACCATTCAGTAAAGTTAGGGTATCTATACCGTCACTATCTTCTATTTGGCTTCCACCTGCATTTAAAGCATCTAAAACGTAAGTATCGTCGCCTAAACCCCCTTCTATCCTGTCTGAGCCACCATTTCCCGTTAAGGTATTGTTAGCGTCATTACCAATGATAGTGTCATCGAAGGCTGTCCCGATCGCATTTTCTATTAGGACAGGAGTACCAAATCGTCCCTCAAAGAAGGTTCTGAGTTGATCAGTACTGGTAACAAGTAAGGTATTGGGATCGATCAGTTGTAAGTCGGCTAAAGAAGCATTTCCGCCAATCCCAAAGGCGTATAGATTAACCCCAAGATTTTCTAAAACGCTGACTTCATCGGTAAATACTTGACTTGAGGGGTTGGGTTTCCCATCTGAAAGGAAGATTAAGTTACCATCACCAGGGGCTGTTCCTAAACTGGTAAATATTTGAGCTGCTTGTTGTAATGCTGCTTCGTAGTTGGTAATACCGTTAGGAAGAAGCGATCGCAGGCTGTCTTCCACATCGGGAGTCCCATTATTGTTGCTATCAGTCAGAGGTTTAACTATGCTTCCCAGTTGATTTGCATCACTATCGAAGTAAACAATGGCAATATCAGCCAAGTTACCCAACCCTTGAGCGATAAGTAATTGGTTAATCACGATTCCGCCATCTATCTCTGCGTCAATTACTTGATTACCATTACCATCACTATTTAGATCGCCAACAGAAGTACCCGCAAATGGATCGTCGGTGCTTCCCGAAATATCCACTACAAAGACGATATCTGTGTTGTTATTAAGAGTTGCCCCTAAAATAACTGTTCCCCCGTCAATGGACGTATTACTACCACCAGGGGTGAGATCGATGTAACTACCACTGCTGGCATTAGACGCATCTAAGGTATCATTGCCACTACTATCTTGAATCGTGTCAATACCACCTCCACTAATCACAAAGGTGTCATCCCCTTCACCTCCATCGTAGGAGTCGTTACCCCCTAATCCCTCTAAAGTATCGTTCCCCCCTAAACCCCGAATAATATCGTCGTTGTCGGTACAGATTAGATAATCGTCTCCTGCTGTCCCTTCACCAATATTAACGGCGATGGTTACGGTTGCCGTGTCAGTATTGTTGTTACTGTCGATAATGCTGTAGGTAAAGGTATCGTTACCAGTTGCACCAATAGGGGCAGTATAGGTTAATGTATCATCACTTCCATCATTGGGGGTATTGTTATCGTTGAGGGTGACAGTACCACCTAATGGAGTGGTGAAAGGGAAACTATTATTAAGACGAATCCCGTTACCTGTATCATTAGCTAAGACATCGAGAGTAATTACTTCGCTAGATTTAGCCTCTGCTGTGTCATTATTAGCAGAGGGTGGGGCAACATCAACCCCTTCATTGACAATGACACCAAATGCTTCGGTGACGCTTTTACCATTAGAGGTTGCTTCTAGGATGATAAAACTAAACCCAAACTGGTTAGGTTGATAGTCAAGAGTTAAATTATTACCATCGACTGAAGCATTAACTAATGATGGGTTGCTATTGGAGAAAACATTAACAGAAATGCCACTATCATCGTGATCAGGATCGGTGAAAACGTTACTCAGATCCAGAATTGTGTCTGTTGCATTTTCTTGAGCAAAGACGGGCATAATATGATTAGCAACGATGGGAGGTAAATCAACAGAGGTTGCACCTGTGACGGAAACCGTTACTGTTGCGGTGTCAGTTAAGTTGCCATCAGTGATGGTATAAACAAAGGTATCATCCCCAATAAAGTTACTAGGGGCAGTATAAACTAGGGTGTTATCGGTGGGGTCATTGGGGGTACTGTTATTGTTGAGAGTGACAATACCACCGTTAGCAGTATTGAGAGGAAATGTATCTTCAATGGAGATAATATCACCTAGATCAGGATCGCTATCATTGGCTAAGACATTAATAGTTACAGTTTGTCCTGATTCAACTGTGGCATTATCATTAATTGCATCAGGCTTTAGGTTCATATTGGTTGCTTCTTCTACCACTAAAGTGATCTGAGCCTCCGAATATTCAACCTCAAACTGTAAGTTATTGTTAATCGACAAATTTGTGAAGTCTAAAGCCCCAGTATAAGACCCAAAATTGATGATTTCAAAAGTGTCTCCTAAAATAGGGACAAAACCATCCAGTAAGTTAATATTAACCGTTCCATCGAAGTTAGCAACCCCTGTAATGTCCAAGAAATCAAATTCTGTTCCTGATGTATAACCACCAATTTGAATATCAATATTAGCGCTGTTAGTTTCAGTATAGTCACCGTCAATTATCAATTGACCATATTCTGTATTGTTAAAGTAGCCAATATCCAGAACTGCAGAACTATCTATATTTCCGGTAAAGCTACCATAACCGCCAAAACTTCCGCCATTGAAGATGATATTATTAGTCGTCGTAACATCGCCACCACGTAAGCTTAAAATTCCACTATTTTGTGTGAAGCTATCGCCAAAACTTAAGGTTCCTGCTTCTACAAGAACTGTTCCTGTATTGTTGAAATCCACATCAATAAAAGCATAACCTGAACCATTTTTATTAAGCGTGCCACTATTATTGAAAACGCCATTATCGATCCCAATAGAGTCATCATAAATAGAACCTGCTG
>JBFRWQ010000072.1:0-2540 GCA_051439665.1 Microcystaceae cyanobacterium
GTTCATTAATTGCGTCAATTTCCCGATCATAAAAATCATTGAGGGTTTGGGTATAACCCGCCATCAAGGGGCCTGAGAGCAACATACAAGCTGCTGCTCTGAGAAAATCTTCCACACCCCAGACATACCCCCCAGATGAGGCTGCACCACACACTACCCCCCAAATTAAGGGAATCCATGTGATCGGTTTCATTAATTGTAAGCGAATTTTCCAGATCGACTGTTCTCCCGTGGCTGCTCCTTTCATTCCTAGCAACTGACGGGTTTTAGCAGTGCGATCCTCAGTATTAGGCGCAGAAGAGTCAGACATAATGGTTTAAAATGAGATAATTAGGTAGTTATCTTGAAATTTAGCCCCTTTGACGGGTTGACCTCGCAGGGGGGCAGGTAAATCAATATTACGCCGTTGATCCCCTGCATCGATGGTTAACTCTAGACCATATTGGGTCAATTTAACCTGTTTTTTATCAAAACCTGGTAAAAAGACTTTAACTTGACGATTGGCTAGATCAATGGTTGTGGGACTGGGGGCATTACTACCCGCTTGTAAATTGGGCAATGCGTCCATTAAAGGTTGCCAGTCGCTTCCTGTTTTACTGGGTAAGCTACTGATATCTAAGGGTTTGAAAAAGTCTTTAAGTGCATCTGAGGCGGTACTTTGATTTAATAATACCCCTTTAACGGTTAATCCGATTTGTTGTGCGCTGCCCCAAAGATATCTAGCTGTTGCCATCGCTGCTGCATCATCGGTGGTAACTAGATATGCAGCCACTCGGTTAGCATTATTTAAAGCTTTTTTCCCTTCCTCAAGGATGTTGTTTTCTTCCCCTTTACTGACTAATTCATCAGCCGACAAAGAAACATTGAGAATCGCTGAGGTAATTGGTTGAACAAAGGGAGATAGCGCTTTGCCAATGTCTGATTCTGTGAAAACCTGACGAAAGCGCCGTAAATACCACCCTAGCACATCGGGAATCCCTAACATTCTTAAGGTGGTAATATCTCCTGTGCCATCATAGACAATGACATCATATTTTCCACTTTTATCGTATTCTCGTAGGGCATTCAAGGCTAGGGCGCTATCCATACCAGGTAAAATGCCCAACTCTTGGCCATAGACATTTTTCAGTGTCGGCGATCGCAGATACTGAGATTCTAAATCTTTGACTTGTTCCCAGCTATTTTCCAGCATTTGCGTACTTGATAGCTGTACTGCTGTTAAATTTGCTCCAATTTCACTAGGAGAAGTTGTCAGTGTCTTATCTAAAAGTAAACTAGGTGTGGGACCACCATCTTGAATAGCTAAGAGAACACGAGATCCTTGCTCCGCCAGTTTTTGGGCAGCAGCAATCGCAATAGTTGTGCGGCCACTACCCCCTTTCCCTAAAAAGGTGACAATAAAAGACATAAAGTAAAGTTTCGCTTAATCCAAAGGAGAGAGTTCGTCTTCAAAAAACCATGTGCTGGTTTTATCCTCAAATTCTACGACAACACCGATGCCACTACCATCTGTCATTTTATAGTCTTTGACTGTCCCTACTACACCTTGCTTGGCTTTTTCAACAAAGGTGGGGGGGATCTTTTCTCTTAAGCGAACAATTTTGACTTTTTGCCCAATATCCATGCTCATTGTGTTTACAGTATTAATGACCATCCCTCAGTTTATCAGGAAACCGTAACGCTATGGATAATGATAATCTGATTATTGTTACCAGGTTCTGGGTTGAAATTTTTGATCATTAAGAATAACTACTGTTTCCCCTGATTGCGCTAGGACAAATAATCCTTTACGATAAGCATAGCGAGCGACCTCCTTGGGAACAACCACCCCTGCTACTGCACCGAAGGCTTTTTTATTGTGATAACTCGGCATTAATCGTTTAAATTTAGCTAATCTTTCTAAATGGTCATCTACATCTTGTTGAGTTAGTTTCGTTTTGACTTCAACTAAAACAGTATCCGTATCATTGATCACTAATAAGTCAATTTCTATACCTTCATCACCTCGTTGTGCCTCAGCGCCAGGGTGAAACTCATGAACATCTAGTCCTCGTTCTTGAAATAAACGAACCACAGCAGGACGAACTTGCCATTCGACAAATTGCCCTAAACGATTACCCAACTCACCAATTTGCTGGTTAACTGCTTTAATTTGACGGTCTGTTTCTCGAAATTGGCGCTCTGTTTCCTGTCGTTCACGTTCAGTTTCCTGTCGTTCACGTTCAGTTTTCTGGCGCTCCAGTTCAGTTTTTTGGCGCTCTTCTTGGATAATGCGTTCCATCTCCTGAAAACGGCGTTCTGTTTCTTTTTGTGCTTCGGCTAGTTCGGCTAGTATTCGCCAAACATCATCGGCGGTAGTTGACATAAGTATGGATTAAAGTTTGATGTTGATCATTAACTACATTATACTATCGGTTCTCTTGACTTTATGGTGTTCAGCAAAACTTATACATTGTAGGATGGGTTAGGCATAGGGATGATTTTGAGGGAAACCTTATAAATGCCTAATTTGTGCCGTAACCCATCACAGGCTAATTGTG
>JBFRWQ010000073.1:0-3357 GCA_051439665.1 Microcystaceae cyanobacterium
AACGATGCTGAAACTGGCCATCATTCGTCAATAATAATAGCCCTTCGCTGTCCCGATCTAAACGACCTACAGGATAAACATCTTTGATAGGAATATAATCTTTTAAGGTAGGCCGATGCTTTTCTCCGTCTTGGGAATCGGTAAATTGACAGAGAACACCATAGGGCTTGTAAAATAGTAAGTAGCGAAACATTTACAATTTAGAGAGTAAATTATCTGTCAGTAAAACATCAGACAATTCAAAGTTAGCCGTCACACTCTGCACATCATCCAATTCTTCCAGGGTATCAGTTAACTTTAATAAGGACTGGGCTGTTTCTTCATTATCAACATCCACCGTATTATTTGGAATCCAGCGTAATTCCACTTCATTAACTTTAAATCCCTGTTCCTGTAGAATTTTACTCAAGTTATCTAGGTTAGAAACTTCTGTAAAGACTTCAGCCCCTGGCTCTTCTGAGTCATCAAACAGTTCATAACGATCAGCATCTCCTTCTAAAGAGGCTTCGAGTAGTACATCTTCATCCAGTTGACCCTCTAATTTTACCACTCCTTTCTGGTCAAACATCCAACTAACACAGCCTGTTTCTCCTAAATTGCCCCCATTTTTACTAAAGGCTGCCCTTAAATCTGCTGCTGTGCGATTACGGTTATCTGTGAGCGCTTCTATCAAAATAGCCACACCTCCCACTCCATCGCCTTCATAACGAATGGCCTCATAGTCACTATCACTGGCATAGGTTCCCGCCCCTTTTGCGATCGCTCGTTCGATATTTTCATTAGGGATACCTGCGGCCTTGGCTTTTTCAATGGCGGTTCGTAGTTGAAAATTACCAGCCGGGTCTGGGAGTCCATGACGTGCTGCGACAATAATAGCACGGGATAACTGAGTAAACTTTTGACCTTTTTTAGCGTCAACTCTTGCTTTTTGGCGTTTAATATTTGCCCACTTACTATGGCCTGCCATATCTATCTTTAATAAACTGTCTCAATCAATCAATTTAACACAACAATACTGTTTACAACCATCTTTTAATTATTTCCACCCATGAAATAGAGAGTGTGGGGAGTGTGGGAAGAATGAATACTTCCCTATCTTTCCCCTCTCTGCCTCAACAGATAACCAACAATACCTTATCTGTTCACAGGGACATCAGACTTAAAAGCTGACTGTTGAATCATACTGAAAGCTGCGGTTAACAACTGTTGGGGTTGTAAGTCCTGTCTGACTAATTGCCACAAACGTTGCACTTCTTCAGTATGTAAGCGATCGTCTTCTGTGAGCGCATTAATAATCTGATGACGTAAATAGCGCCCTTCTTCAGACATCAGGAATTGTAAGCCTAAACTAGCTGTGGGGACAATATCAAAGGGTTTATCAGTACGGGCAATATTGATCATATTTTCCAAGCGCTGCCACTGGAATTTGCCGTCTTTAAACAAAACATCAATTAAACGCCGCCGTAGTTGGGGAGATTCTCCTGTCAAGAGTCGTCGTGCTACATAGGGATAACCCACTTCGACAATTTTAAAATCACCATTCAAACTGAGAGCAAGTCCTTCCTGGGTGATCAGCGATCGAATAATTAAAGCGAATTTAGCAGGAACTCGGAAAGGATATTGATACATTAATTCGGAAAAATCATCCGTAATGGTTTTAAAGTTGAATTCCCCTACACTTTGATTGATGGCATTGCCTAAGACTCGCTCTAAAGCAGGAATAATGGGCTTAATATCCGTATCTGGGGTTAAGAAACCTAAGTAAACAAAATCATTAGCTAACGCTTCATAGTCTTTGTTTATGAGTTGGATGACTGAACTTGCGATCGTTTCTTTGGTATCTTCTTCCAATTGATCCATCATGCCAAAATCAATATAGGCCATTCGTCCATCTAGGGTGGCGAATAAATTGCCTGGATGGGGATCTGCGTGGAAGAAACCATGTTCTAGAAGTTGCTGCAAACTTGATGTGACACCGATCTTAACAATTTGTTCAGGATCAAGACCACTGGCACGAATCTTATCAGTATCGGTTAGTTTAAGGCCATGAATCCATTCTAGGGTCAAAACACGATGGCTACTGTATCGCCAGTAAATTTTGGGGACTTTTACTTCTGGGTTATTGCGAAAGTTGGTGGCGAATTTTTCAGCGTTGCGGCCTTCGTTGATATAGTCGATTTCTTCAAATAGTTTTGTGCCAAATTCATCGATAATTAGGGTTAAGTCATGACCTAAGTTTAAAGGCAAGAATTTACCAAACCTAGTCGCCCCAAAACGCATTAAGTATAAGTCTAAGCCTAAAACAGGACGGAGATTAGGACGTTGTACCTTAACAGCCACTTCTTCCCCTGAGTAGAGAGTCGCTTTATAAACTTGACCTAAACTCGCTGCTGCTACAGGATGGGGAGATATTTCTCGGTAAATAGAGGAAACTTCCCGATCTAATTGTCGTTCAATAATGGAAAAAGCCAGCTTATTATCAAAAGGAGGGAGTTGATCCTGTAATTTTATTAATTCTTCTAGAAAATCAGGTCTAATTAGATCAGGACGAGTAGAGAGCGCTTGACCGACTTTAATAAAGGTAGGACCGAGATGGGTGAGAATGCAGCGTAGTTCATTTGCCCGTTTCAGTCGATTTCGTTCAGCTTGCTGAGTCCAATTATCCCACTGTAAATGCCACCAAAAAAGCAGAAAATGTCCGATAATAGTTAAGGTTCTCGCAATGACTCGCCAGGGGCGACGGGAATAGTAACGAGCGATCGCTTCTGCATCATAGCGCTCTAGTTGGCGGATGCTTCCTTCGGGGTCGGTCAAGGGGTCTGAATACTGGTTCACAATCTCTCCCATACTTCCTATGTGATAATCGAGTTGATTAATGTATTGCTCTTAGCTTGATTATAGTATAAAAAACTATAAATTTCTTCATCTTAATAGTCAAGTATTTTAGATGGATTTTTCTCAATACTGACCATTCTATTCTTCCTTTACCCCCTCAGTTGAGTTTTTCAATGATCACTATCCCTGTGGAAGGTGGAGGTTGACGAGCGCTTCCTAACTAATAGTCTTCCTAGTTTGATCTGAAATTAATCTTAACCGAACAGTATTGAGGCAGAGGGCTCCGAGTAGGCTGTAACTGGGTTTCAAGGCTCTTTAATGTCAAACACCTTATTTTGTACGACTATATATGAAAACCAATGAAGGACAGTTCTTAGTCTTTAATGCCTTTTGAACTACCCCAAGTTTTGAGAACTTGGGGATTCTTTAAACGATTAAAAATCGCTTAGGAGCGTCCAATAGCCCCACTAATACCTCTCTCTTTTCAAAGAGATCGGCTTTACTTTTACGTCCGATATTTAT
>JBFRWQ010000074.1:0-3280 GCA_051439665.1 Microcystaceae cyanobacterium
AACTAATATCATTCAAGTCTGTATTTATAACTGTTAACTTATCCCCAGTTAAAAATCAGCGCTTCTAACATCGCATTACGGTTACTTTCTTTCGCCCCAACATGATAAAAATGAGATTGAGTCACCATACTAAATGAAGACCAATATTTTGTAATAAATTCATTCACTCGATATTGATTACTGTGCCAAGTTGATAAAATAAAATGACAGGGTGATTCTTGTAGAAGGAGAGAAAGTTTGTATTCGTCTTCCTCTATCCAACTGTTAAAGTAATCCGTATGTCTTCCTAAATAAGGAGGATCAAGATAAATAAAGTCATTTTTCGATAAATGATGCAACGTTTCTCCATAAGATTGGACTTTAAACTGCCAATCATTTAACCTCATTCGCTGAGAAATTGCGTCAACTTGATTGACAATTTTAGTGATATATGCTTTAGCAAAGCGCTTTGGTTTCCGACAAAAAGGAACATTAAATTGTCCTTTACGATTAAAACGAATCATCCCATTAAAGCAGGATCTATTTAAGAATAAAAAATCTAAGGGATCTCCCTTTTGATTAAATCTTTCTCTCACTTCATAGTAATAATCTTGTCCAATTTCTAGTAATTTATTACCTTCTTGTTGTAAAAATTCTCGAACAATAATGGAATCAATCTTTTGACAATTAAGCTGATCATAAAAATTAATTAAGTGGGGATTAGTATCACAAAACAAAGCTTGTGAAGGATTAATATTAAATCCCACAACTCCAGATCCCATAAAGGGTTCAATCCATCTTCCCTGTTCATTCCACTGCATAGACTCTTTAATCCAAGTAACTAATTTTGTTTTAATTCCTTGGCATTTAATAGGGGGAACAATAGTAGAATTGGCTGTCATTTCAGTTATCAGTTATCAGTACCTCTGTCGGGAAGCCCACTTATTTAATCATCAGCAGGAACTGAAAAGGCTAATTATAATTCTAAATGGCATAATATACTTAAACTTTAAGTTCAACGATTTAAACCTTTATTCTGTCGCCCCATGTTTAAGATTTTCAATTCTATTGCCCTTAACCGAAAAATATTACGAACATCTGCCTTAATTTTCCCCCTTTTATGGGCAAATATGAGCGCTAATCCTGCTTATGGACAGGATGTAGAAATTGAAGTGGGGATTGTACAACGATTTGGTGATGAAGAAAGCGACACCCTGAAACTAAATAGTCTGCAAGGAGACACCTTAACCCTAGAATTTACTGATCAAAAGGGACGACCTCAAAAATTACAGATTTCTGAAGTAACTATTGAAATTGAACCAACCACTTATCCCACACCCATTTTAAACGAAAGGGTGGTATTAAGTGACCATGCAACCTTTGAAACCGCAGAAGATAGCGCTAATCAGTGGAAAGAACGAGAAATCGCAGTAGAAGTCACCCAACCAGGACGATGGCAAGTGTGGGCTAAGAGAGATGTCTATAAAACCCCATTATTACGCCGGTTCTTGCTACAAAGCATCAAAGAACAAGGGTTCAAGATTCCTTATTTGGATTCTGAACTGGTTTCCTCGAAAAATCAAGCAACCTTTACCATCGGAGATAATATTTATACTACGGAAGTTTTAAATATTTCCTCGGAAAAAAATCGCATTAGAGTGCAAGAAGACGACAAGAAAGCCCGTATTTTTGGCGGAAGCTTAACCTTGCAACCGAATTCTTACCGTAACTATACCTTAGTCAATGATGTTTCCCTTGAAACCTATCTAAGAGGAGTTGTTCCCCATGAAATCGGTCCCTCAGCGCCAGTAAATGCAGCGAAAGCCCAGACAATTATAGCCCGTACCTATGCCTTACGCAATTTACGTCGTTTCCAAGCCGATAATTACCAATTGTGTGCGAGTACCCATTGTCAAGTTTATTATGGCTTGAGTGATGTCAGTTCAAGGGCTGATCAAGCGATCGCACAAACCCGTGGCCTTGTCTTAACCTACAATAATGAATTAGTGGATGCTCTTTATTCTTCAACAACGGGAGGCGTAACTGCTAAATTCAGCGATGTGTGGAATGGAGAAGAACGACCCTATCTCAAAGCAATTATTGATTCACCACAGCCGAATCTCTGGGATTTAACCCAAAAATCCCTGGCAGATGAAGCAGCTTTCCGTCAATTTATCTCTCTTAACCAGGGATTTAATGAAACAGGACGTAGGGTATTCCGTTGGCGACGAAAAAGCGATCTTGAAGGATTAAATAAAGATTTACGGACTTATTTAGAGCGCAAGAAACATCCCTTAGCAGATTTTACCAGTATTAAGGGCATGAAAATTACCGAGCGCTCCCCATCAGGTCGTGTTTTATCCTTGACGGTTTGGACAGATCAAGGAGAATTAGTCCTCCGTAAAAACGAAGCCAGAAGCGCTTTCGGTCCACCTCGTAGCACTCTTTTCTACCTTGAACCCATTTTGAACCCAAATCAGGAATTAGGAGGTTATATCTTTGTTGGGGGTGGTTTTGGTCATGGTGTAGGATTAAGTCAATTTGGCTCTTATAACTTAGCCAATTTAGGATGGAGTCCCACACAAATCCTCGCATTTTACTATCCTGGCACACAAATTCAGCCATTAAATGAGTCCATTGTTTTTTGGCCAGAGTAACGGACGTAGTTGGGCTTATTAACAGTAGGGTGGGCTTTGCCTACCTCCAAGATCTAGTAATCATAGACTAAACTTAAAATAATCGTTGAATAAGTCTATTGTTTTTGAGAAAGAGTAAGGCTTTGCCCACCTCAAAGAGATAATAATTAAAACCATGCTACTAGAATTAAATCGCTTAGAAATTCCACAAGGACAAACCCTGCGCTTAAATCATATAACTTGGTCAGAATTTGAACAAATTCTCCTTGAATTAGGAGAACATCGCAGTTCAAAAATTGCCTATCATCATCATACTTTAGAAATTATGACCCCTTTACCAGAACACGAAAGCAATAAAGAAAATATAGGAGACTTTATCAAATTGCTATTAGAAGAATTAGATATAGAATTTTATCCATTAGGTTCAACGACATTTAAAAATGAATTAATGGAATTTGGCATTGAACCCGATAATTGTTTTTATATGGAAAATGAGGCACAAATTAGAGGAAAAGAAAGAATTGATTTAACCATTGACCCCCCACCAGACTTAGCCCTAGAAATTGATGTCACTTCTCGCACTCATCCTGAGATTTATACTCAGTTAGGTGTTCCTGAATTATGGCGCTTTGAGAAAGGTAAATTATATATTAATCTGTTAGAAG
>JBFRWQ010000075.1:0-6744 GCA_051439665.1 Microcystaceae cyanobacterium
GGTCCGCCTCGGTACAGTAAATACTGTGCGCCAGTAAGTACCATCTTCGGATGAGTAAAACCTGCGGAGGGAAGGTAAGACTTGCTATTCTTTGGAGTAGAAAGCGCATCCCCTTGAAAGAGGAAGCCTACACCATACCGAAGGTTAGTGTAGGTAAGTCACGATTTAATTTGTTGAGCAAACCACAGGGCTGCACATCCATTGCTTTCTGTCTCAAGGCGCTTGAGGGTTGTCTCAACTAAGTTAATTGATAATCCTGCTATAGCAACCGAGGTATTGGTTTCTTGATAAACACCATGCTCTTGTAGGATGAAGGCTAAAATGCGCTTTGCTTGCACATCTATCACCCAATATTCAGGAATCTTTAACGCTGCATAGAGATGTTTTTTTTCATCTAAATCTGTCGCTAAAGTGGTATCACCCACTTCTCCAACTAAATCAGGAATTCGATGTTTTCTCAAATCGATGTAACGACTGTCTTCAGGTTGCCAACGGGGATAATCTTCGCCTAAATACAATACCATATCAGGGGCAGCAGCTTTCGTTTTTGGCTTTTCAATGATACATCCTCCCAATAAAGAAAAATTTTGTTCAGGATGTTCCAAAAACCAAAATCCAAGTAACATGGTTAATAGTTCACGAAACTTAGCATGGTTAATTCCTTCACCACCCATTTCAATAAATAAATAACCTTGATTAAAGAATAGTTTGATTTTTTCGATTGTAGGATCATCTCGGTAGGTTAAGTAATCCTCCCAAGTCGCAGGATACCAAATATTTAATGATTGATTGAGAGTGTCTAAAGTAGGTAACGTAATTGAAGATGTCATTTCGGTTATCAGTTATCAGTGATCAAGATTCTTGTTGGTCTTTTTGAAACATTACTTGAATCCCTAATAATATAAGACCAAGGGCAATAAATCCACAAACAAATGTGCCTAAAGATGCTATACCAAGCACAAAGGTACGAACCAGAGAGGATAACTTTAAAACGATGACTTTGTTAGAAATTAAGGGATTAGCTGCAAAACTTTGTGCAATAGAAGCGGTCAAAGCATATAAAGCGATCGCTAACGAACCCGCAAGGGTGGCACCAGTTAAACATTTAAGGGGGGTGACTTTTGGCGATTTAGGTGGGTCAGGAGTGGGAGAATTAGCCATAGTACGAGGATTATATCTATCCTCTTATCCTATCCTAGAATATGTAAGAGAAAGAACGTAATTGATCCTGAAAAATTAAAATTTCTTAAGGTTCTCATTCTTCATTCTTCCTTCTTCATTACAAAAAAAGCCTATCCATTACAAAGCTTGATTAAAATCAAGAGGATAGACTTTACTTTTTGAGACAACTAGAATTGATTAACTGGCTGCCATATATTCTTTAACGTTGTTACGTCGTCTCCGTAGTTGGGATAAGGCTTGATGCTCTAGTTGACGCACTCGCTCCCGACTGATGTTCAAGCGCTTACCAATTTTGGCTAGAGATAACTCTTTGCCATCTTCTAAGCCAAACCGCAAGGTTAACACCGCCTGTTGTTGGGGGGTTAAATCTGCCATCAGCGCTTGTAAATCCTGCTTTAATAGCTCTTGGGTGGTGTAATGATCAGGAGAAATCCCATCATCTTCTAACAATTCGGATAACTCTGTGTCTTGATTATCCCCAACCCGCACATCAAGGGAAATAGGTTGACGTGCCACACTGAGATATTCCCGAATTTGAGCCGTATCTAGATCGAGCGCTTTAGCAACTTCGGCGGGGGTTGCACTCCGTCCCAGTTGTTGAGAGAGTTCTCGCTGTGTTTTCTTGATTTTATTGAGTTTCTCGGTAATATGAATCGGTAGGCGAATTGTCCGTGCTTGTTGAGCGATCGCTCTGGTAATGGCCTGACGAATCCACCAGTAAGCATAAGTGGAGAATTTATAGCCTTTAGTGGGGTCAAATTTTTCTACTCCTCGCTCTAACCCTAAGCTACCTTCTTGAATTAAATCAAGAAATTCCATATTTCGCTTCTGATATTTTTTGGCAATGGCCACCACAAGGCGCAAATTGGCCTCGATCATTTTCTGCTTGGCTCGTTTACCTTGTTTGATCGTTTTTTCTAATTCTGCTTTACTGAGATTAACGGCAACTGCCCACTCATCTACATGAGGGGTGCGTCCTAATTCCTCAGCTAGTTCTGCTTCCTTTTCTAGCAAGGGCATCATTTTCTGTACTTGTTTCCCATAAACAATCTCCTGCTCGTGGGTTAACAAGGGAACTCGCCCGATCTCATGCAGATAAGTCCGCACCATATCCGCAGAATAGGACGGTTGTTTGGTTTTCGGGGTTACTTTGGCGGTGGGCATAGGTGCTTTTTGACTCCTTAACGCAAACGGCATGATTGGGGATATCCTTATCTTTCCCAAAAATGGGAAAAGGACTTGCATTGATCAGGGATTTATCTTTTAAGTCGAAGTCGTTATGAGTTTGGTGACTTCAGCTTAACCTATTACTTTAGACGATGACAACTCCCAAAAAGTTCAACGGCATCCTAAAAGGTGTATCCTTTGATAGATAAGCATTTGAGGGATTTTCTTAACGATGCTTCCTTCCTAACTTAAAAGGAATCTCCTTTTATAATGGCGCAAGATCCTATAGAATGAGAGGTTATTCTTTGGAGAAATCACCGAATGAATCAGGGTGGATCATACTCAATTACTCTTTTTTATCAAAATTATCAATAATAAAAATAAGAAAGGTTAATAGGTGTTTTCCCACCTGATAGGCAGACAGAACTTTTAAGAAATGTTAAGATGGGCGGAAGAATACCCCATCAAGGATATGACATCGATTGTGTTTGGTAGTCTCCCCTTCCCTAGTCAAAGCGGTGATCAACTGCTCAGTAAAGTAGTCACCACCGCCATCGCAGCCCTCTTTAAACGCACCGGTAAGCTGGAAGCAAACGTTCGTGCTGAACCAGTAGCCAAGCTACTGCAAGGGAGTGTGGACGGCTTTGATCTCATTGGTCAAGGAATGCTAATGTACAATGGCTTACGCATTGAAGTCATGGAATTGTATTTACAGGCGGTTTCTCTCGACTTTGGTGCGATTTTCAAAGGTAAAGTAAATTTAAAGCAACCCACTCAAGCATCTATGCGGGTGGTGTTAACAGAAGAAGATTTAACCACTTCGTTCAATACTCCCTTTGTGGTGGAGAAATTGCAACGTCTTGAGTATCAAGGGCAGTCATTGAGCTTTAATGATACTGAGATGATCATTCACGATGATCAATCTATCCAAATTCGCTCACGGATACAAACCGCACAACAGGGCGCACCGATTGATTTAGATATGACGGCACAATTAGAGGTGCAGGAACGTCGCAAATTACAGTTTGTCAATGTCACCTACCAAGGAGACGAGACTGCCCAAGATTTGGGAAGCCATTTAATTGCCCATGTCAATGATCTCTTAGATTTAGATAAATTTGCCTTAGATGGGACGCAATTGAGGGTAGATAAAGCCCGAATTCGTAACAAGCAAATGATCTTTTATGGCATGGCTAAAATTAACCGTTTCCCTGAACTAAAAGGTAAAAAATAGTTAGTCGGAATGTAACTGCCATGACTCAACTCAGCCTCTGTATGATCGTCAAAAATGAGGAAGAAACCCTGCCTAATTGTTTAAAAAGCGCTCAAGGCTTAGTAGATGAAATGGTAGTGGTTGATACGGGATCAACGGATAGGACAGTTGATATCGCTAAGGAATTGGGGGCAACTGTCCCTTCTATTACATGGCCGAATGACTTTGCCATCGCTCGTAATGAGGCGTTAAAGTTTGTCTCAGGAGACTGGATTTTAGTCTTAGATGCGGATGAGAATTTAAGCCAAGAAATCATTCCTGACATCAAAAAAGCGATTGAAGCACCAGATAATTTGGTGATTAATTTGATCCGTCATGAAATAGGGGCAATTCAGTCTCCTTACTCCTTGGTATCTCGTCTTTTTCGTAAGCATCCTCAGCTAGAATTTTCCCGCCCTTACCATGCCATGATTGACGATAGTGTGAGTCAATTATTAAAAGAAGAATCCCATTGGCAAATTATTGATTTACCAGAGATTGCCATTCAACATTATGGTTATCAACCTGAAGCTATTAGCGCTTTAAATAAAAGTCAACGGGCAAAAGAAGCAATGGAAGGCTTTTTAAAAAATAACCCCTATGATTCTTATACTTGTAATAAGTTAGGAGCGTTATATTTACAAATGGGTCAAAAGAAAAAGGGGGTTAAACTATTAAAACAGGGATTAAAATCGAATAAATCAACCCCCATTGTTTTATTTGAATTACACTATCATTTGGCTAATGCCTATAAAAACGAACAAAATATGGCATTAGCCGTTAAGCATTATCAGAAAGCGATTAATCAGCCTATTTTACCCTCTTTAAAACTGGGGGCCTATAATAATGTAGGGGGCTTATTTCAATCAATCGGTGATTTAGGGAATGCAGAGCAAGCCTATCAAACAGCGATTTCCATTGATCCCACCTTTGCCACAGGCTACTATAATTTGGGAATGGCATGGAAAGCCAGAGGGCAGCTAAAACAAGCGATCGCAGCCTATCAAGAAGCGATTAAATACAATCCTAATTATGCAGAAGCCTATCAAAATTTAGGGGTTGTGTTGTATAAAATGGGAGATTTAGGAAATAGTATAGAGGTGTTTAATAAAGCGATCGCTTTACACGAAAAAAATAATCCTTCAGAAGCCACAAGATTGCGTCAGGGATTAAAAGAAATTGGACTGGAAACTTATTTAATCGCCCGTTGATAAAGCTGGCGTATTTTGCCCAAAACTTGTTCTAAAGGGGGTTTAGTAGCAGCTAAAGCTGGATCTAAATCCTGTAATCTGGTGAGCAATTTCGCTTCTTGAATTTGTACATCTCCATCACTGTAAATCAAGCCACTGAGATTTCCTAATAAGTCATGATAGTTCTCTTCAGTTGGATTATCACCGAGATAATCTTCTAGGTATTGATAACACTCTGAAGGCTGAATCGGTTTTAGTTCGGATAACAAGGGTTTAATCTCTAAATCCTCAGTTAATTCATATTTTTCCGCCATCTTACGGAGAAAAATTCGTTCTTCCTCTTGAATGAATCCATCAATCCAAGCAGCGCCAATCAAAATTTTTAGCAGTTGTTTTTGTCTGTTCTCTTGATTCATAACTGTTGTCTCACTTCCGTATGGGTGGGTTATTTCAGTGATCAGTAAATAGTTAAAACTTGGATTTAAAACCTTTTGCTTGGCATAAGGAGTAGCTTGTGGATGATTTTATCCTTGTATCCTCTTGTTTTTTGCTTCCTGACCCTAACTATAACATATTAAGCCTTTTCAGAAGGACAAAATAAACTCAATTATTTTACTAGCGCCGAATTTGTTACAATTCTTATCAATGTTCTGTTGTTTTCATTTTTTCTGTAATAATTGATACAGAAATAACTTTTTTATCTAAATTAAAGATTTAAACCGATGTCGAAATTTTCCTTCCCTTCCGATGATCTGCCCTCCCCAGAGGGCGTTGACAGCAATTTACTATGGGAATTAGATGAAATGGCGAGTCGCTGCTTTTATCTCAACTGTCATACAGGCGTACAAATGCTCCTCTCTCGTTGTGTTTGGCGACTAACCACCCAAGGAAGCGCCTTAACCCTAAGAATTCTCTGTCCCAGTCAAGGAATCAATTGGCAGGTTCTGAAAAAATTGCCCATAATCTCGTTTCATTTAGCTCATTTTTGCCCAAAAGCTCAAATTTCAATCTATCCTGTCCCCAAAACTGATATGCCTTGGACGGTTAAAGTTAGAGATGCCGTCGGTTTTATCTAAAATTGATCTGCCAAAGAATTGATCCTAAAAACAAACAAAAGGGACACAGTTAAGGTAAATTAGTAGGAACTGATTGATTGTTTCTACTTCCCCTATCTCTTATGAAAGCATTAATCCTATCTGGTGGAAAAGGCACAAGACTTCGCCCCTTAACCTATACAGGGGCCAAACAACTGGTTCCTGTGGCTAACAAACCCATTCTCTGGTACGGAATTGAAGCAATTGTTGCTGCGGGAATCACTGAGATCGGGATTATTATTAGCCCTGAAACAGGTGAAGAGATTCAAGCTAAAACGGGAAATGGTGAGCGCTTTGGGGCAAAAATAACCTATATACGACAAGAGCAACCCCTTGGTCTAGCTCATGCGGTTAAAGTAGCCCAACCCTTTTTAGGGGATTCTCCTTTTATTATGTATTTAGGGGATAACTTGGTACAAGATTCTCTCAATCGCTTTGTTGATGCTTTTAAAGCCCATCAAGATCAAGCCCTGATTTTATTACGTAAGGTGTCCAACCCCACCGCTTTTGGGGTGGCTAAATTAAATGAAGAGGGGAAAGTGGTTCAGTTAATTGAAAAACCGAAAGATCCTCCCTCAAACTTAGCATTAGTGGGGATTTATCTCTTTACTCCCTCGATTCATCAAGCGATCGCTTCTATACAACCCTCAGCAAGGGGAGAATTAGAAATTACTGATGCTATACAAGCTCTAATTGATAGTCAGAACACAGTAGAAGCCCAACAATTAGATGGATGGTGGTTAGACACAGGGAAAAAAGACGATCTATTAGAAGCTAATCGTATTTTATTAGATACTCAGTTAGAAATTAATCTTCAAGGAGAGATTGACGCTTCAAGTCAAGTGATTGGACGAGTAGC
>JBFRWQ010000076.1:0-12522 GCA_051439665.1 Microcystaceae cyanobacterium
GTGGGGAGTGTGGGAGGAAGGGGAAGATCATACCATCAGTGAAGATGTTAGATTTGACCCTATTTTCATGAGCTATGAATATGTTTACTCAGAAGGATTTGATATAATTTATCCTATCCTTGAATATATTATGTGCCTTAGTGTTATGCTAGGGCATTTTTTTCTTCCATCTGGCTCTATGCTTCTCCCAACATGATGGTGAATAATGTAGAGTTAATAGTTATAGCTAAACGCAGCAATGTTAAATGAAGAATGATCTTCCCTATTGTTAAAGGGATTGAACTTTTTCGATTGTCAAACACAGATCGGGCATAGAGCTATAATTATAGTGTTACGCACAAGTATGAAGTGGGTAGTGGATTTTTGCACCTAATTTTGTACATGGTTGTAGGATGGGCTTTGCCCATCAAATTATAGAATTAACACACAATTTACTGCCTCATTTTAATCGCATCAGTAAGGATATGATCTTATCTTCCCACACTTCCCACACTTCCCACACTTCCCACACTCCCCCTACTTGATATAATATATCTTGCATACTACCACTAGGAGCGCTATTTTGTCTTTTTCATCTCATGCTGTCAAGCGTAATAAATCATTAAAAGAACAAGTGTATGAAGCCCTTCATCGTGCTATTTTATCGGGAGAGTTTACACCAGGAATGCGTTTAATTGAAACCCAGCTTTCCCAAAAATTGCAAGTGAGTAGAACACCTATTCGAGAAGCGCTGCAACAACTACAGCAGGAAAATTTGGTGGTATCTGGTGAGAATAATGTTTTGCAGGTTGTACAATTTTCGATTAAGGATGCGGGACAACTCTATGATTGCCGAGCAGCCCTAGAAAAACTAGCTGTTGCAGAAGCTTGTAAGACCATAAGTCCAGAAAAATTAGATAATCTAGGTAAAATGCTTGAACAATCTCAACAATTAAGTCAAGATATATCTTTATCTCAATTCAATCAAGTTGAAATGTTAGACTTAGATTACTGTTTTCATCGTCTCATTGCGGAAAGTTCAGGTAATTTGTGGCTATGTTCTTTTTTAGATAATTTATTCAATAAGATGAAAGTGATCAGAACCCATACCTTATCAACTAATCCTTTAGTTTTAAATATCTATAGCGAACATGAACCAATTTATCAAGCAATTGTCCATAAAGATAGTGAAAAAGCTGTCGAAATGATGAATAATCACTTAATGACTGCGAAAGAAAGAGTAATCTCAGAGATGGAGAAACGACCAGAATTTTATAGTAATTCTGAGACACAAAGTCAGTGATTCAGTTAAGATAGAATCAAATTTTTGATCTATGATTATTCTTAATCTGCTTCTTTCACCCAAAATATGTCATTAGTCCTAGAAAATATCCATAAATCCTACGGAAAACGAAAAATCGTTAAACGAGTCAATATTAGTGTTGCACCTGGTGAAATTGTCGGATTACTTGGTCCTAATGGAGCAGGAAAAACCACAACTTTTTACATTGCAACTGGACTGGTTAAACCTAATGAAGGTAGAGTCTGGTTACATAATAACGATATTACCTCTCTTCCCCTGCATAAACGAGCGAGGCTAGGCATTGGTTATCTTACCCAACAGGTTAGTACCTTCCGTAATTTAACCGTTGAAGAAAATATTTGGTTTGCCCTAGAGCAAACAGGTGTTCCCCTGCCAATGCGAGAAAAACGAGCGGCTCAATTACTCCATGAATTCGGGTTAGAAAGAATTGCTCGCACCAAAGGAGCATTTGCGTCAGGGGGAGAAAAACGACGGACAGAATTAGCTCGTGCGTTAGCAGTAGGGTTAGAAGGTCCCCAATTTTTACTACTAGATGAACCTTTTGCAGGAGTTGACCCCATTACTGTATCAGAAATTCAGGGTATGGTGCAACAATTGCGAGATCGCTCAATGGGAATTTTGATTACTGATCATAATGTGAGGGAAACCTTAGCTATTACAGATCGGGCTTATATTATGAGAGATGGAGAAATTTTTGCCTTTGGCTCAGAAGAAGAACTATATAATAACGCCGATGTCTATAAATATTATCTGGGAGAGCGCTTTCAACGTTAAGTCAGTTATTATTCAACTTTTGAATTCATAATTCATAATTCATAATTCATAATGAAACTAAAAATTGCCTCTCCTTTTTCTATTCCCATATTATCCTTGATGGATCGCTATCTTTTCATGGAATTACTACTGCCTTTTGTCTTTGGCATGGGAATTTTCACCTCATTAGGGCTATCCATTGGTATTTTATTCGATTTAGTCCGACGAGTCACAGAATCAGGACTCTTACTAGGCGTAGCGATACAAGTATTTATCCTAAAAATGCCAAGTTTTATCGTCTTAGCCTTCCCTATGTCTATGTTATTAGCTGCATTGATGGCTTATAGTCGATTATCTAGCGATAGCGAACTGATCGCCATGCAGAGTCTTGGAGTTAGCATTTATCGCCTGATCATTCCAGGCATTATTTTTAGCTTTCTCGTTACTGGGTTAGCCTTTTTCTTTAATGATGCGGTTGCTCCTGCGGCTACTTATCAAGCCTCTGTTACCCTAGAAAAAGCAGTGAATCAAGATAGACCTAATTTTAAAGAAAGGAATATTATTTATCCCGAATATGGCAAAATTAGGCGAGAAGATGGCAGTGAACAAACCTCCCTCACCCGTTTATTCTATGCCGAAGAATTTAATGGCAAAGAGATGCAGCGCTTGACCATTTTAGACCGTTCTCAAGCAGAAGTGAACCAAATTGTCACGGCTCAGTCGGCAACATGGAATATTGCTCAAAATACATGGGACTTTTTTAACGGAACAATCTATTTAATCGCACCTGATGGCTCTTATCGAAATATCGTTCGCTTTCAGCATCAACAGCTAGATTTACCCAAAGCCCCCCTTGATTTAGCCCAAAGAGGTCGGGATTATGGAGAAATGAGTATTCGTCAAGCCAATGAATATCTAGAAATTGTTAAATTAAGCAGTGATGAGAAAAAAATTCGTAAACTAAGAGTCCGAATTCAAGAAAAATATGCCCTACCCTTTGTCTGCTTAGTGTTTGGCTTAATTGGAGCAGCGCTAGGAGTTAGACCTCAAAATACCAATAAAGCCACCAGTTTTGGTATCTGTGTTGGCTTAATTTTTACCTATTACCTACTTTCCTTTATGACAAGTTCAATGGGAATTTGGGGCATTTTAACCCCCTTTATGGCAGCCTGGCTACCAAACTTGTTAGGATTAGGCGCAGGAGGACTATTACTATTTCAGTCAGCCCACCTACGATAAAAAAGATTCTTATCTATCCCTTAAATTAGACAAAACACAATGGATCCTTGGATTTGTGACGGTATTCCCAAAAATGGTCAATCCTATTCTATTACCATCGAAAATGGACACGAACCCTATGAAAATACAGGGCCTGATTGTTTGATCTGTGGCTTACCTAGAGAAGCGATGGAAACTAAACAAACAGCGCAAAAAACAGTTTTCACAGCCAGTAAAACTGAGTTTGCCGGTTCGGGGAATAAAAACAATGGTTTAATAATAGCCGTTGCTGCTATGGTGGTCTTAGGCATGATTGGAGGGGCAGTCGGTTGGTTTTTATTGGGAGGGCAATCTGATACGGCAGACAAAGAAAACCAAGATAGTCCAAGCTCAAAAGGGTCATTTGTCAGTTCAAATAGCACAAATCGCCAGTTATTCAGTCAAGGGGAACAAATTCTGCTAGATAGAACCCCTGATAAAGAGGCCGGAGCCAGCGCTTTTGCTCAAGAAGATTGGCAAGGAGCGATCGCAGCTTATCAACAAGCAGCTAACAATAACCCCAATGATCCAGAAGGAAAAATCTATTTAAACAACGCTAAAGCCCGTCAGGGAGGTTCACCCCTTACTATTACGGTGGTTGTCCCTATTACCCCCAGTCCTAACGCAGCTAAGGAGATTTTACGGGGGGTTGCTCGTTATCAAGAGGAATTTAACCAAGCAGGGGGAACAGAGCAACTAGAAGTGGTGATCGCAAATGCAGCCGATCAACTGAAAGGGACTTCCCTAAGCAAAGATATCATCGATGCAACCTCAATTTTAGGGGTTTTAGGTCATGGGGCAGATCCAGGCAGTCAACAGGCACTCAGACGTTACGAAGATGCCTCTCTTGCTTCTCTTTCTCCCTTAACCACCAGTGTGTCAGACGAATCAAATCCGATTCTTAAATTGATTTCGATGGATGATAAAGCAGATGAACTACTTGGTAATTACTTAGCGGCTGCGGCCAAAACCCTGGCTATTTATGCTCAAAAACAGGGAGTCTCTTCGGGGGTGATTTTCTATAACTCTGATAGTCCTTACAGTCAGCAATTAAAACAACAATTAGAAACAGCGATCGCTCAAGCAGGGCTGCAAGTGTCATCTGTCGTTGATGTGAAGGATAGCGGATTTGACCCTGATACTGCTATTAAGCAAGGAGATGTGGGCTTTTTAGCGCTGAGTAAGGATCAAGTGTCAAGTGCTGTTGGGATCGCCCAAGCCAATCAACAGGCGGGTTCTCCTTTACTGTTACTGGGGGGAGATGAACTGTATAGTCCTGAGATATTGGTTCAGGGGGGAACAGCGATCGACGGGCTAATTTTAGCGGTTCCTTGGAGTTTTCAACCCAATGATCCCTTTGCTAAAGATGCGGTACAAAGTTGGAAGGGACGAGTGAGTTGGCGCACGGCAACAGCCTATGATGCGACACAAGTATTAGTAGAAACGGTTAGTCAGCATAAAGATAGGGATGCTATTTATCAAGCATTTGAGCAAGGTGTTGTCTTAAATACAAAAACAACTGATTTTGGTTTATTAAATGAGATTCCTCTTGTTAGAGCAGTACAAGGCAAAAATGGGCCCCCTGGTTCCCAGTATCAATTTAGCGCTTTGCCTTAAATCAATAGCATATTACTTATTTGGCGATCGCAAAGTCACCATCAACAGTAATTATCGACTAATTATTGCCTCCATAAGTATGTACTAAATGGTGATCATGACTCATCCATTTTTTTCGTAACGTTACTCAATGACTCCTAGTAATTCCCTACCGTAGAAGGTAAAAGTAAGAACTGAGCAAGGAGTACTGTTATACAGTATCATGACGTTACCGAATCCTTATGCAGTAATGCTTTTATATATATGGAGATTAGCGGACTTGAACCGCTGACATCCTGCTTGCAAAGCAGGCGCTCTACCAACTGAGCTAAACCCCCTTTCTTAGTCAATGACTCCCCAGAACTGGCGAATTGCTTGACCTTTGTTATCATAACAGGAAAGTTAAAATTTGAGCAAGTTTTTTTTCCGCTATTCTAAATTAGCCATTTAAAAATGACAGGACAAGAGTTACATCAACTATTAGTAAGCAAATGGGGATTTTCCTACGATGTTCAGTTAAAGAAGATTAAAGAGCGCTTTTTCCTCCAAATCATGTGGAAATATTTAGAGCAAGCCTCTTTCCCCCTCTCAGAAACTGAATACTTTGAGCATCTTAACGCTGTGGCTGACTATTTGAATGCTTGGGGAAGCACTCAACAGGTAACTGATTATGTAGAAAAAACCCGCCAGCGCCCTCGACTGGGTAAAGCAGTGAGTATTCCTCTTGATTTGGGCGATCGCACTTCGGAATGGATTATTGATCCCTAATCTCTGTTTAACTCAACTCAGCAAAAATGGGTACAGTTTTCTGGCCGAACCTTGGCCTATTGTGTTAACCAGTGGCTTTAAATGGTACACTGCCACCAGTGAATTAAAAAAACTGTACATTATTCTATTATTGTCTCGACTATCTACTCAATATATATGACATCTGCTAAAATCCCCGTTTCCGTCCTAATACCCGCTAAAAATGAGGAACTTAATCTTCCTGCTTGCTTAGAGAGCGTGGCACAAGCAGATGAGGTATTTGTTGTTGATTCCCAAAGTAGCGATCGCTCTTCTGAGATTTGTCAAGAGTATGGCGCACAGGTGGTTCAGTTTCATTTTAATGGAGGCTGGCCTAAGAAAAAAAATTGGTCCCTCGATAATCTTCCCTTTCGCAATGACTGGGTTTTAATTGTTGATTGTGATGAGCGTATCACCCCAGAATTGTGGGAAGAAATAGCAACAGTTATCCAAGATGCTAACTATAACGGTTACTATCTCAACCGTCGGGTCTTTTTCTTAGGAAAATGGATTCGTCACGGTGGAAAATATCCTGATTGGAATTTACGTCTGTTTCGTCATAGTTGTGGGCGCTACGAAAATCTCAACACAGAAGATATTCCCAATACAGGAGATAACGAAGTTCATGAACACGTTGTCTTAGAGGGAGAGGTTGGCTATCTCAAAGAAGATATGCTGCACATTGATTTTCGTGATATTTACCACTGGTTACAACGTCACAACCGCTATTCTAACTGGGAAGCACGAGTTTATTACAATCTTCTGACAGGACAAGGGGATGAAGGAACAATCGGCGCTAATCTTTTTGGGGACTCGGTACAGCGTAAGCGTTTCTTAAAGAAAATTTGGGTGAGATTGCCCTTTAAACCCTTTATCCGCTTTATTTTGTTCTATTTTATTCGTCTTGGTTTCCTAGATGGGACAGCAGGTTATATGTATGCCCGTTTACTCAGTCAATATGAATACCAAATTGGCGTAAAATTGTACGAATTGCGTAAATTTGGTGGTAAGCTCAACGTTTCTGAGTCTGAACCCAAGAAAATAGATTCTTCTTCCTCTAATTCTTCTGAACGTGAACTGAGTGAAATTACCTAAACTGAGTAAAATTAATGGATAAAGAAGTTCCTGTCTCTCCCATCGTAGATGCTGATCCTTGGATTGATTTAAGTCAATATGATCAATCATGGTTTGATCGGGGTCGGCCAGGATGGTTTATTATCCTATGGTGGTTTGTGCAAGCGATCGCTTTTCCCCTGAGTCTTCATAATGCTCATGGTTTCCGTTGTTGGCTATTACGGCGCTTTGGAGCGAAAATCGGTAAAAACGTAAGTGTTCGCCCAACGGCTCGCTTCACATACCCCTGGAAGGTGGAAATTGGTGATTATAGCTGGATTGGGGATGATGTAGTCTTATACAGTCTCGATAAAATTACGATTGGCTGTCACTGCGTCATTTCCCAAGAATGCTATCTCTGTACGGGAAGTCACGATACCAATGATCCCACCTTTGGCCTAAAAACAGCGCCCATTATCATTGGTAACGGGGTTTGGGTGGCGATGGATTGTTTAATTACCCAAGGGGTAGTTATTGGCGCAAATTCCGTCATTGGCGCTAGGAGTAGCGTTTTAAAATCCATTCCTGAGCAAAAAATCGCCTGGGGAAATCCCTGTCGGCCACAAACGACTCGTCATTTCAATAAATAGTTAGCAGTAACCAGTTTAAACAAGATTAAATTCTTGTAAAGCAGGATAGAAATTGCTATTTTCATGGCTAGGTCGGCTTAATTTAATCAAAGCAAATCGTTGTAACGGGGTCAAAGCTTGCCAACTGTCAAGGGAAAGGGACAGATCAAACTCGGCTGCTTTTTCCTGTACTATTTGGGGAATTTCTTGCTCATTTAACCAAGCAGGATGATCTTCAATGGGTAATTCTTTAGCAGGTTCACCTGTTTTCTCTGTAATTAATTGTTGTAAAAAATTCCGATAAATAGCGCTTTCTGATGGCGTTTCACAAGACATTGAGATTAATACTTTACGTTCTTCTTGCGTTAATTGATTCCAGTGAGACAGTTTCATTTTGACCCCACAAGTATCTAATTTTAATCTGACACGCATGGGAACACAGCGCAGAGAATTAACAAACTCCGATTCAAATTGAAAGAATTTAGACATAATATTCCAATAAACACTACTTGCTTCCGCTTTTTATTGTATAGCAAATTTTTTGGTATTCGTTCAACTAAAGTGTTCCTGTCTTCTCAAACAATAATCGTAGGATGGGCTTTGCCCATCATCCACAACTGGGTTTATGATAGAAATAGAGACTATCAACATCTTGACTTGTATTCCACCTATGAATCAAATTGTAGCCACCTTCTATAAATTTATTGATTTACCCGACTGTGAAGGTAAACAAAAGGAATTATTAGATATATGCCAGCAATCTCACGTTAAAGGCACAATTTTACTAGCAAAAGAAGGAATTAATGGCACAATTGCCGGCGATCGCAGTGGAATTGATACTGTATTAGAGGCATTACGCTCAGATGTTCGGTTACAAGATTTGGAGGTTAAAGAGTCTGTAGCGGCTTCTCCCCCCTTTGAACGGCTAAAAGTGCGAATTAAACAAGAAATCGTTACATTTGGTCAACCCACTGTCAACCCTAACGAAAAAGTGGGAAACTATGTTCCTCCTCAACAATGGAACGAATTACTCGAAGATCCAGAGGTAGTGGTCATTGATACCCGTAATGATTATGAAGTAGCCATTGGTAGCTTTAAAGGGGCAAAAAATCCCCATACCCAGTCATTTCGAGAATTTCCTGACTATGTACAGCAACAGCTAGATCCTGGACAACATACCAAAGTAGCGATGTTTTGTACAGGGGGAATTCGTTGTGAAAAAGCATCATCTTATTTACTGAGTCAAGGATTTAAGGAAGTCTATCATCTGAAAGGAGGAATCCTTAAATATTTAGAGGAAATTTCTGCTGAAGAAAGTCTATGGGAAGGAGAATGTTTCGTCTTTGATGAACGAGTGGCGGTAAAACAAGGATTATCGGAAGGAAGTTACGAATTATGTTTAGGTTGTGGTTATCCTCTTTCAGCGCAAGATAAAGCGTCACCCCATTATGAAGAAGGAATTTGTTGTCCCCATTGTTATCAGCAATTAACCCCTGAAAAACGGCAACGTCAAACGGAAAAATGGAAGCAATTAAAAATTATGAATTATGAATTATGAATTATGAATTGTAAATTATGAATTATGAATTATGAACTGTAAATTATGAATTATGAATTATGAATTATGAATTATTAATTGTAAAACATTATCATCGATGCTCCGATTAAACAATTTTCATGTCTTTAATGATAAGAGGTTCTATTTGATCAGCGCTAACAGCAATAACTGCACATCCTTGATCATTGTGATCTAATATTTCTAATAAATAACCTTCTTCTTGGCTATTGTGGGCATAATCAACAATGATTGCTGAACAGCCTTTTGGTAGATGATAGTTAGGCAAATCATGGGTTAGTTTAACTTCGGTAAAAAGCGGTATTTTCATCAGAATAATCCTTATGTAACAAGCACTTAAGCCTGTTCTACAATATTTAACCTACACTAAATCATTTGAACGAAATCCAGCAACCACAGTTTTTTTAGACTTTCTGAGCCATTTGCAACCTTTTACGACGTTGTTGACGTAAATCTTGATCGATTTTAGCAATTAATTCATCAAAAGCTAGGGTAACTAATTCTAATTGTCGATTACTAGCTTTTAGTTTTTCAACGGTCTGTTGAATTTTTTCAGGGTTAGGAAGCGGTTGAGTCATTTTTCTTATTGTTATATATTTCAGTTTATTGTAGGGGCGCAAGGCTTGCGCCCGTCAGCTTAAGCGAATATAGATTAAGCTTAATTTGTCATGGCGAGGGGTTAAGTGTGGGAAGAGGGGGAAGACTATACCTAAAATAACTGATAACCAAGCGCTCTTTACAAAACAGTGAACAAGTGTATTAAAATGAACTCAAGAAAAAAATCAGCGTCATCCTTGCACAATCAACCCCGATTGCGGTTTACTGATCACTAACCTTATTCTGGTAAATTACTGACACAGGACAGAAAAACTCATGGCCAAACAGCTAAAACTGTTATCCTCTGGACAAATTATCCCCACTGCTTTACACCAAGAAATGTCCCGATCTTATCTAGAATACGCCATGAGTGTCATTGTGGGGCGGGCGTTACCAGATGTGCGAGATGGACTCAAACCAGTCCACCGTCGTATCCTATACGCAATGTATGAGTTAGGGTTATCCCCAGATCGTCCTTTTCGGAAATGTGCCAGGGTAGTGGGGGATGTGTTAGGGAAATATCATCCTCATGGCGATCAGTCGGTATATGACGCATTGGTGAGAATGGTGCAGGATTTTTCCTGTCGTTATCCTCTTTTAGCAGGACATGGTAATTTTGGCTCAATTGATAATGATCCCCCTGCAGCCATGCGTTATACGGAAACTCGTTTAAATGCACTGTCTTTTGAGGGGATGTTAGGGGATATTAGTGAGGCTATCGTTAATTTTACCAGTAATTTTGATAATTCCCAGCAAGAACCAGTTGTTTTACCTGCCCAGTTACCGATTCTCTTGTTAAATGGTTGTTCTGGTATTGCGGTAGGGATGGCAACTAATGTACCGCCTCACAATTTAAGTGAGATAGTGGATGGGTTAATTGCGTTAATTGATAAACCTGATTTAGCAGATGAAAAGTTATGGGAAATTATCCCTGGCCCTGATTTTCCCACAGGAGGGGAAATTTTGGATACACAAGGGATTAAAGATGCTTATCGCACAGGTAAAGGAAGTATTCCTATTCGAGGGGTTACTAAGCGAGAAACCCTCATTTTAGAAAATCGTCGTCCAAGGGAAAGAAAAGCGATTATTGTGACAGAGTTACCCTATCAGGTGAATAAGGCCGGATGGATTGAAAAAGTTGCTGATTTGGTGACACAGGGTAAAGTAGAAGGGATTGCTGATATACGGGATGAAAGCGATCGCACGGGAATGCGAGTGGTGATCGAATTGAAACGAGATACCACGGCTAAGAAGGTTTTAGAGCAACTTTATAAGAAAACAGCTTTGCAGACTAATTTTGGCGCAATTTTCCTCAGTTTAGTCGATAATAAACCATGTCAATTATCTTTGAAGGAAACCTTACAGGAATTTCTCAACTTTCGTGAGGAAACCCTTACCCGTCAATATAGCAATGATTTAGAAGTCTCTCGTGAGCGTATCCATCTCGTAGAAGGATTATTAACCGCTTTAAACCACTTAGACCAAGTAATTGATATTCTACGCCATGCCGCCGATGGAAGCACTGCTAAGGTGCAATTACAAGAACAATTAGAGATTACTAATGCACAAGCTGATTCTATCTTAGCGATGCCTTTACGAAGATTAACTGGATTAGAAAAACAAAAATTAGAGGAAGAATGGATGGAATTACAGGAAACTATCGAAAATTTAGAAAATATACTCAATAATCGCCATGAATTGCTGAAATCTCTGAAAAAAGAATTGCGATCGCTGAAACGCAAATTTGGAGATGAAAGACGGACTCGTATTTTAACACCAAAATCTGAGAAATCAGAGCCTTCTCAACCAGAGAAAAAAGCCTCTCAGGTCAAAAATGAGGTTAAGTCCCCGAAAAAGAGCAAAGAAGCCCCTAAAACTGAGGCTAAACCCCTAAATTTATTTACACCCCAACCCCCACCAGAGAATTCTATCCTCACAGTGACGAAGGAGGGATATGTTTATTGGGAAGCGCTAGACGCAAGGAGTCAGATACAGCCAAAAACAGGGGAAGATTATCCTGTGTATCAAGCTTTAATTAAAAAACAGACCCAGTTTATCGTGGTTACAGATCACGGTAAAGCCTATCCCATTGCCTGTCAAGAAGTCCCCCCCAAAGATAGTCAACCGATTCATTTAATGGGATTATTACCCAGTAGTGGACAAAGGGATGCGAATAAAATTATCAGTCAGTTTTTCCTCCCGAAACCTGAGCAAGATTTACTTTTATTAACAAAAGCAGGAAAAATTAAGCGCTTGGCTTCAACGGAATAATCAGAGTTAAGTAATCGTGGTTTAGTGTTGATTAAGTTAAAAGAGGAAGATAAATTACATAGTTTAACTTTGACTCAAACAGGAGAAAATCTCATTATTGCTATTTCCAGTGGGCGTATTTTACGCTTATTAGTGGATGATCCTGATGTTAGTTTAATGGGGCGCAATGCACAAGGAAACCAGGCGGTAAAATTACGCTATGGTGAGTCAATTGTGGGCTGTGTACATGGTCGTAAATTGTATCATTTGATTTTAATTACTGAATATGGCTATGGTAAACAAATTCCCCTTAATACTTTTCGTCGGGGTAAGTTAGGAGATTTGGGAACACCTGCTTTACAATTTCAACAAAAGGATGATCACTTAGCGCTAATTACCCTCGCAGAAACTGATAAAACTCTCATTCTTCCTACCAGTCAACAACGGAGGTTAACGGTTGAGGTGGATAGGATTAGTGAGTTTGGTAAGGATGGGGTAGGTGATCAAATTGTACAATTACAGTCGGGGGAAAAGATTTTAGAATTATGAATTATGAATTATGAATTATGAATTTAAAACAGAGGGTAGGGTGGGCAACTGTAATTTGTATTTTTGTATTATTATGCTCATAGTAGGGTTGCCCACCATGATTAAGGTTATACTTAGCATAATAGATACCGAAGAACCCTAATTAATTTAGTGGGGAATGGGTATAATGATAT
>JBFRWQ010000077.1:0-2524 GCA_051439665.1 Microcystaceae cyanobacterium
ACCGTTCAATAAATTGAACTAGCATAAACTAGGCGATTGGTCTTTAAGTTATCTTTAGATAACGATACATATCAGCCCTGTCAATTTATTGCAGGGCGGTTGGTATGGAATATCAGTAAGCACCAAGAGTGAAATTGTCCTAACTAATTCTCTCCTTGCTATGACAACTCACAATCACAAACTTGCATCAAATTAACCCTATTCTAAGTAATTTTATGATAATTGACTAAAGTAAACCCATGAGTCAGAAGGCAATTTCTAACCTGAGAACTCAGTAATCCCTGCAAATCAACTTCTCCTGTGGTATTCAAAGCAGGATGTCCATAAATCTCCACCTTATACTCCTTAATTTGTGGAATTAAACCTAATAAATAATCTTCTGAAAGTTGCCCTGTTGCTAACAGTCCATACACACGAGATAAATAGTTAATCTCAGATCGTTTTAAGATCTTAATTCCGTATTGTCGAAGAGCGCTAAAAACCTGTGTATAAATAACTTTAGTCATCCAATCAGAAGCACTTAATTTAAGACTAAAGCTTAATTCTTCATAGGGAAGACGAATAAAAGGAATAGTATATTCTGTGGATAACTCCCCCAGTATATTAAGAATAACAGGATGAACATGAAGATGTAAATGTCCATCAATATGAGATAAAGAAAGTCCTGTCGCTTTAAACTTATCTAACTGGGCTTTGATTTCTAAAGTTAATTCTTGTTTCGCTTGAGGATGAAATTGATATAATAATCCTGCTTTAACTGGATCATTTAAAAAATATCCATTTTGATCCACTAAATGGGGAATGAGATGAGGTGAAAGGACAGATTTACCTGATACTAAGACTAAATGTAGGCCAACCCCTAACAGGGGATTTTCCTTTGCTTTTTCAACTGCATAATCACAATAATCTTCAGCCACCATTAAACTAGCACTGGTTAAAATACCCTGTTGATGGGCTAAAATAATACCCTGATTAACCTCTAACGATAATCCAAAATCATCACCATTAATTACTAAAAATTTAGACATATTCTTTTTCAATGAAGCAGGAAAAATGAAGAATGAAGAATAAAATCCCTCTTCATAATATCCGATACCCGATACCAAACAAGGTAAAATAAGAGACTTGATCGGAATTATAGAAAAGGAAAGTAAAATGCGCCTCTCTCAAATGTTATTCGTCACCCTACGTGAAGATCCCGCAGAAGCAGAAATTCCCAGTCATAAATTACTGGTTAGGGGAGGATATATTCGACGCATTGGAAGCGGAATTTATAGCTATTTACCCTTAATGTGGCGAGTTTTACAGAAAATTTCGGCAATTGTTCGAGAAGAACTTAATAAAACAGGCGCTCAAGAATGTTTACTTCCTCAATTACAACCCTCTGAATTGTGGAAAGAGTCGGGAAGATGGGATACTTATACCAAAGCAGAAGGGATTATGTTTGCGTTAGGCGATCGCCAACAACGAGAATTAGGACTCGGCCCCACCCATGAAGAGGTAATCACAACGGTTGCTAAAGATATGATCCGTTCTTATCGTCAACTCCCCCTTAATTTATACCAAATTCAAACCAAATTCCGAGATGAAATTCGACCCCGTTTTGGCCTGATGCGAGGACGGGAATTTATTATGAAAGATGCTTACTCATTCCATACCAATGAGGAAAGCTTAAAAGAAACCTATCAGGATATGGATCAAGCCTATCGTGCCATCATATCCCGTTGTGGCTTGGCTTATCGAGCCGTAGAAGCGGATTCTGGTGCAATTGGGGGATCAGGATCTCAGGAGTTTATGGTACTCGCAGACGCAGGAGAGGATGAAGTTCTTTATACTGAAGATGGGAAATATGCAGCCAATGTGGAGAAAGCCGTTTCCTTACCCCCTGACTTAGTAACCTCACCCTTTACAACCTTTGAGAAGAAAGAAACCCCTAATACAGATACCATTGAAAAGTTATCTCAAACTTTAGACTGTTCAGCAACTAATATTGTTAAAAATGTCCTTTATCAAGGTATTTATGACAACGGAATGGTCGTCCTCATCTTAGTCAGTATTCGAGGTGATCAAGATGTGAATGAAGTTAAATTACAAAATGAATTAGTGAAACTTGCCCCTCAATATAACGCAAGTACCCTATTAACTTTAACCGTACCTGATGAAAAAGAACAAAAGAAATGGGCAGCAAAACCCTTACCTTTAGGCTATATTGCCCCAAATTTAGAAGATAGTTACATAAATTCCAGTAAAGAGATCGCCCCTAAATTTTTGCGTCTCGCTGACGAAACAGTGGTTGACCTCAAAAACTTCGTAACAGGGGCAAACGAGACAGGATACCACGTTTTAGGAGCAAATTGGGGCAAAGAATTTACCTTACCCCCCTCAATCGTTGATATTCGTACAGCGATGGTCGGCGATCGCTCAGTACATGATCCCAGTCAAACCCTAGAAAGTTCGAGAGGAATTGAAGTAGGACATATTTTCCAATTAGGGAAAAAATACTCCGAAGCGATGGGTGCAACCT
>JBFRWQ010000078.1:0-2892 GCA_051439665.1 Microcystaceae cyanobacterium
ATTGTTGATGTCATTGCTACCTCTGGGGAAACGGGTGCTGCATGGACAATTCTTCATCCTGATTTTACAATTGCTGTTCCTAAACCTGTCATTGCGGTTCCTGTTTCCTATGGCCTTCCTTCTGGGGAAGTGGGATTACGAGAGGTAGTTAATGCCTGGTTAGAATTAAAGCGACAGGATGGAACAATGCGATCTTTATACGATTATTGGGTACAGGGTAAAACAGAATCAGTCGAACCACCACGCTGGTCAATTATTCGCAATGTTTTAGGTTTTGGCAGTTAGGCTCATAGTAGGGGCTTTAGCCCTATAGAGGGAAGAGAGGGGAGTGTGGGAAGAGAGGGGAGTGTGGGAAGAGAGGGGGAAGAGGAGGAAGAAAGATATTACACTGTTTACAAATAAAAATAAAATTTTTTTGATTTTCAAGCTACCAACTTTCAGACGGTAGTAACTATCAACTATTAACTATTAACTATCAACTACTAACTATCAACTATCAACTATTAACTATTAACTATCAACTATTAACTATTCACGATTATTCTTACCATAGCGTGCTTCTTGCCAAGTTGTCCCAACCCCCTGTATGATTCCCCGTCCCACTAAGCCGATCGCACGACCAATAACTTGAGTTAAAATATAGACTAACCCTTCCCCTAATCGTCCTGTTACAGATTGCAGACGAGGAGCGATCGCATCTCGAACTTCTAGGCCAAGAGTAACAACACGAGGAAGTCCTTCTAATGTCTCTAATTCAGTCTGACGGGGAAAGTAAAGGGCGGTACTTTGCACTCCTTTATTGCCTATATAATAAACTCGGTATTGACTTTCAAAAATATTTTTCGGAGTTTCCCAATATTTATCAAGGCGATATTGCCATGACAAATCATTACGGAATTTGGCGATTTCTCTAGAAGATAGTAATTTATCTCGATACAAGCTATCTTTAATTTCTTCTTGCTCAGAAAAGTTATTTAAAATAAAAATCATGACTGCATTGGCAAGCTGAAGAATCGTATTTTGTAATAAATATTCTGCTCTTTCCATTGCTTCAGGGGAGTCAGGACGATAATCAACTCCTTGGATTTTTAAGCTTTTTTCAAATAATATATAATCAAATAATTCAGGTAAAAAGGGAATTTTATCTAAAATTTCTTCTTGAATTAAATCCATATCTTCCCCTAAGCGCTCTTGGATTTCATCTAATCTATAAGGGGCTGATAGGATACTATATTTACTTAAAAAGGTAATGGTACAGGTTTGCCAGAGAGAATCAAATAAAGAGCCTAAATTAACAGGTAATTGGGCAGCAGTCAATTCAGCAAACCTCATCTGCTCAAATAACTTACTGATTTGTTGGAAAATAATGAATAATAAGCCTTGTTTTTTTTCTGCTTGTAAAATATCCATTTCCAAAGGATAACCCGTTAAATTGTTTAATTTACCTTGTAATTTTTTTAAGGTATTATCAAAGACGGTTTCTAAATAAGAGCGCTCTAGAGAAGCGGAAACCATGAGAATACCATCTTCCACGGGAATAATTGGTTGCTCAGAAAGCATTGAGTCTGTATTTTCCCGACTATAACTTTGCTCTTGAATGGTAACCACTTCTACAGGTAAAAGCTGTTTTACTAGCCATCTTGCTGTTAATAATTCCCGTTTTCTTCCCTGCCAAAATAGACGATCTATGGGAGGGAGAGAAGATAACTTAAGCTGTTGATTAATCCCTGTTAAATTACGATTAATTTGCTCAATTCCTGACTGGCGGATTTGAGATAACCAAGGCCGACGTGAGCGCTGATTGACTTGGGGAACAATGGATAAGCTTTCCCAATAGGTTCCCCCTTGATTAATTTGTTCTAAAATACCGACTAACTGGGCAATTCCTACCCCTTTGGGACAAAAGCCTTCAATTCCTCTTTCTCTAGCGAAAGATAATTGCTTAAGGTTGCTTGTTTGACTTAACAGACATATTTTTTGTTCGGGATAGCGCCGTTTAATTTGTTGACAAAGTTGCCATCCTATGGATGAGTTTGGGCTTATTTCAGGTTCTAGCAGGATAATATTAAAGGATATTGCTGCTAAGTTTTCTAGCGCTGCTTTGGGTGTGTTGGCTTGTTCTAATACTTGAATGCTTTCAAAAGCTTCTAAGGACGCTGTTAACCCCAGACCAAAAATGGGGTCATTATCAATAATTAGTAGGGTTAACGGTTGATCACTCACAGAGATTCCTAAAATGTTCTAGCCGATCATTTCTTAGTTTACTCTTAATTCGCTTACGACCCAAATAGATTTGAAGACACAGCAGTACTCGCTTTCCTGAACTGATGGTAATAAAAAAACTTATCGCATTAGGTAGGATGGGCTTTGCCCATTAAATCCATAGAATTAACGAATAATCATCTGTTGAAATATTTTAGTAGCAAAAAGTAGTAGGATGGGCTTTGCCCATTAAATCCATAGAATTAACGAATAATCATCTATTGCAGTACAAAATAAGGTTAGGACATTAATGATTCTTGAAACCCAGTCACAGCCTACTCCTGCCTCCTGCCTCCTGCCCCCTGCCTTGTGCGTAGCACTATATTGCACTATTTTAGATGAAACAATCCAGTAGTTAGGGCTAAAGCCCAACAACATACCTAAGCCTAAACCAGACTGCTCTAATTAATGCTCATTTTCCTGCTTAATTAAGCTTTCTCCCTTAATAAAATCAATAAACTGCTTGGCAGTTCTTCCTGAGCGACTATTATAATGTTTTGTCCATTGTTTGGCTCTAAATTCTATTTCCTCAATGGGTAAATCAATTCCTGCTTGTTGGGCAAGATGATGTACGATCGCAAGATAGGTGTCTTGATTAGCAGGTTCAAAGGTAAGGGTTAAACCAAAGCG
>JBFRWQ010000079.1:0-5121 GCA_051439665.1 Microcystaceae cyanobacterium
GCTTATAGACAGCTACAACACTTATATATTCTACACCAATTAACCAAAACCCAAGGTTGCCGAAAAAGGTAATATGATTTCCGCCATTAGGCATAATAAATACAGGGACTAAAGCCTAACAACGGTATTTGATAGCAAATTCAAGCTAAAATAAAATAAGACCAAGCAATAATCTCGAAAAATGTCTCATCATCACGCTTTAATTGTTGGCGCAAGTCAAGGAATCGGATTAGGATTTGTGCAACATCTACTCAATCATCCTTCCTTTGATAAAATTTATGCAACCTATCGCCACCCTGAAACAGCTTCCCAATTATTCCAACTGAAAGAAAGCTATCCTGACAAACTAATTTGTTTATCGGTTGATGTCACTAATGAAGATCAAATTGTTAAAATGAGTCAAGATATTCAAGCATTGACTTCTCAGCTACACCTAGTGATTAATTGTGTGGGAATTCTTCATTATCAACAGATGCAGCCTGAAAAAAGCCTAAGACAAATTAATTCTGATAATCTTTTAAAATACTTTCAGATTAATAGTATTGCTTCCCTTTTATTAGCTAAACATTTACTTCCCCTATTAAAACACAAAGAACGTAATGTCTTTGCTGCTATCTCAGCGAAAGTAGGCAGTATTGGGGATAATTATCTAGGCGGTTGGTACGGTTATCGGGCTTCCAAATCTGCTTTAAATATGTTTATGCGTACTATTTCTTTGGAATATAAACGCAGATCTCCCCAAACTATTGTTGTTTCTTTACATCCTGGTACAACCGATACCCAACTGTCTAAACCCTTTCAAAAAAATGTCCCACCAGAAAAACTATTTTCTGTAGAAAAGACAACTTCTCTATTATTAACCGTTATTGATCAATTAACGAGCGCTGATAGTGGGCAATTCTTTTCTTGGGATGGTTCAAAATTACCTTGGTAAGTCGAACAATATAATTACTTGCTGCTTTCTCGATTAAAATAGCATAACGCATTAATTTTCTCCTCTAATTTCTCAAGGACGAGTAATTTCAATGATTGTTTGTCCATCAAAATTAGGAATCGGTGGTTCTTTAATCACTTGAACTTGTACTTGGGTTACCTTATCCAAGGCTAACACCTGATCAGCGATCGCTTGCGCTAGTCGCTCAATTAGAGCAAACTTGGCCGTACTAATGATAGTCTGTACAATGGTTACGACTTCGCCATAGTTGACCGTATCCTCAAGGCGATCGCTCTTCCCTGGAGTGGATAAGTCAGTCGATAGGCGTAAATTGACCTCAAACCATTGGCCGAGTACCTTTTCTTCGGGAAAGAAGCCAATATAGCCGTAAGCACGGATTTTGTTGATATAAATGTGATCCATTATCCTTTTAAAAATCGGCAAAATTAGTTAAGCTAAGAGAGATTTAATCTTGAAAAATGGTTTGGCAACCGCAAAACTAACCAAAATCTTTAATAGTGGGGAGTAATGGAATGTTGAAATTACGGAAACGCCGTTCATCTTATGAACAATACAGCCGCAATTATGGTTATAAGAAGCCTAAGCGCAACCTTCCCTGGTGGAAAATTGGCTTATCATTCCCAATTGCCCTAATCTTACTAGAATTAGGGGCGCAGGTATTTCTAACCCTCGCTAACAAAGAGGGAGAAGTAACAGGGCGATCACAACAAGAAGCAGCTTATGAGCTTCAGTACCTAACCCAAACGGATCAAGCGATCGATGGATTAGAAGAAAAAGGGGCTTTAGCTGTACAACGCAGCCCAGGGACTGGTTATCAGTTGGTTAAAAACCAAGCCAGTGATTTCTATGTGATTAATGACCAAGGTTTCCGTGAAAAAGATTCCATTTCCCTACAAAAAAATAAAGATGAAATTCGGGTCTTTGTTTTAGGAGGCTCAACGGCTTTTGGAAGCGGTGGTAGTAGTAATGACGAAACAATTGCCCAAAAATTAGAGGATTTGCTACAAAGACGAGTAAAAGACCAAACTAGCAACCCTGGTAAATATCGCCCCGATGTCTTTCCCTTCTTCCAACCCTCTAGAGAAAAATTATTCAAACTTACGCCTAAGATCAAACAAGGCAACTATCGGGTGATTAATGCAGGTGTTCCCGGATACGCTTCAGGTAATGAGTTGGCTAAACTTGCTCTCGATATTCTGCCCTATCAACCAGATTTAATTGTTTTAGTCAATGGTTATGGAGACTTAACCCTACCTAGCCAACATAATCTTGCTGATATTCCCAAAATTGATCAATTTCTCTCCGACGCTTCAGGACATTTTACCACTGCTCTAAGTCAAGGACTTAATCAAGGGGTACAAAAATCAGCGCTGATTCAAACAGCCCAATCTTGGATGTCTCAAGCACAAGCAGCCGAGCTTTACCAGGGAATGGAGCAGAAACCCCAATTACCCAAAGATGAAGCAGAGTTAAAAGAACGGGTACAAAGATATTATCAAAATCAACAACGAATCTTGCAAATTGCAGCCAAAGCCCGTATTCCTGTTGTGATGGTATTGCAGCCCGAAATTACCCGTTTAGAAGCAGAACAATTGACCCCTCCTGAAAAAGCGCTACAAGGAAAATTAAGTCGTCAATATCGAGAAATCATGCCCAAAGCTTATGAACAGCTTTTACAGGCGAATCAAAAGTTAGCTAAAGCTTATGGCGGAAATACGAAATTTATCAACCTTTATTCTCCTAATTTTAAAGGAGATGAACCCATGTTTCTCGATAATGTCCATTTAACAGAAGCAGGAAACCAAAAGGTTGCTAACTTTGTCTATTACTCTCTAGCTGATTGGCAAAAGATGCAAAAGATACCTGAGAATTTTTACCTAAAATAGAGTTTCCTTGGTTATTATTACTCTTCACTTCTATGGTGGGCTTTTGCCCACCTTTACTATGGGTAGCACAATAACTGGTCACTGATCCCAAATCTGGTTTATATACTCCAGTTATCAGGTTTGCTGGTTTTAATTATTCATCTTCTCTTTCTCCTTCCAAGTCTCCTCTGGTAAATCAATAAACACTCGCTCTCCCGATGATAACCCAGAGAGAACTTGAGTCTTATCATCCAAGACAAGGCCAATCTGAACCGGTTTAAATTGAGGTTTATTATCCTCATCTGGTACCATAACCCCTGTTTCTCCTTCTTGCGTCACAATTGCCACAGTAGGAACCACTAAAGCATTCCCTAATTCTTGCCCCAAGAAAGTAACATCTACATTCATATTCGATAACAACTGCTGTTTGCCATCAGCTAACCCAATCGTGACCTCAAAAGACGTTACATTATTCTCAACAACCGCTTCTGGTGCAATATTAATCACTTGACCCCTAAAACTTTGATTAGGATAAGCATCTGCTTTGATCAAAACTGGTTGTTTCATGCGCAGTAAGGCAATATCCACTTCAGGAACTTTAGCCAAAACTTCTATGCCCCGTGCTAAAGCAAAAATAGAACTGGATGTAGCAGAGGCCGTATCAGAAGCAGAGGTGGTTGGCGTAACAAATGCCCCCACATCAGCATATTTTTGAGTGATAATGCCATCAAAAGGCGCACGAATCACCGTATCTTGGTACTGCACTTGAATACGTCCCACTTCTGCCTTAGCAGCTTCTGCGGCTGCCCCTAATTGGGCAATTTCAGCTTCAGCCATCTGTTTGAGTTGTTCAAAGACAATTTTTGCCTCTTGTACTGTTGCCTGTTGCTGCACAATGACCTGCTGTAATTGTTGAATTTCAGGGGAAGCAGTAGATTGAGATTGTTCTAGTCGTTGTTGAACTTCCCCTAAAATAGCCCCTGCATTCAAATATTCATTCCATGTTTCGTCATATTGATCTTGAGAAATTGCCCCTTCTTGTAGCAATTTTTGATTCCGTTGTAAGCGAGCTTGTGCCAAGCCAAAACGAGATTTAGCAGCTTCTACTTGGGCTTGATTTTGCTTAATATCCCTTGGTATCCGTTCCTGTGCTTGTTTGTACTGGGCTTGGCTAGAGCGGAGACTGGCTTTAGCCTGTTCATAGCGCATTTGTGCCTGTTGGATTTCCCCTGGTATTCTCACCTTAGCCGCCTCAAAACTAGCCACGGCTTCTTGAAAACGAGCTTCTGCGGCTGCCCCTTCAGCAAATATCTCTTTATTTTCCATTACCGCTAGGGGTTGGCCTTTTTTAACAATCATTCCTTGATCAACGGCTAATTTTTCCAGTCTGCCCGCATTTTTAGGGCTTATATTGACCCGTTCTACTGCTTGTACTATCCCATTGGCCTCAATTTCTACAGGAAGGCTTTCTTGGGTTACTAACACCGTTAATTCTTCTAATTGGGCTTGCTCAGTTGGTTTTTCGGTTAATTTGACCGTCATTAAACCAATTAAGACTACCCCGCCTGTCATTACCCCTAATAGAATAGGTAAAGGATTTTTTAGTTTGCCAAGCCAAAGCACTACCATAGAAATTTATTATAAAGGGAGAATCAATCACACTGAACTTACGTTGTCATCTTAACTTAAAAATTTAGCGCTTTGGGTTGACACTCAGAAACACAGGTGTCTGTTCTAGCGAACAATCATTATCTAACATACAAGCGAGTTCTTCATCATTTGGACTTTAGACAAAGCCCAGTCAATGTTAAATAGGGTAGCCACTAATCCATTCCTATCTTCAATAAGAGTATTAGTTCCGTCCTGAGTTAGAGTTAGATCAGCAAAAGTTAAGCCCCCTGATAATCCTCAAAGATCAACTCCTTAGCGAAAATCAACGATAAAATCTGAACCACTATGGGAGGCTAAAACAAAGGTATCATTTCCACAACCCCCTCTTTAAAGTATATAAAAAATATATTTTATATCATCAGCAAATCAAGATATTTGTTTATGATAAATTGAAACAAGATTCAAATCAACTAATAAGAGAAATGTATAAATTTTTAGGCGTTGATTCTTCGTTTACGCCAGATACCAGTCACATGATCTGTCTTGGATGGTTTTAGCTTGATCCACAATTGCTTCAGTTTTCTTTTAGGGAAAACGACTGACATCCCTGAGAAGACCTGATAAGCTGTGTATAAATGGTGTAATGCCATTCGATCAACACGATAACAATCATGCAATGCTACGTCTTTT
>JBFRWQ010000080.1:0-3581 GCA_051439665.1 Microcystaceae cyanobacterium
CTAACAATACTCCTGTACCTCAATTAAGCGCTGCTGACTCATGGAAGACCGTAGAAGCAACTTCTTTCACCCCTCTTGCTAAACCCACTGATTTAGTAATCCCCCAGCAAAGACCCCCTAGACGTACAAAGTAATACCAAAGCCGACTGCTCAAACCTAGTTTGGGAAGATGAGGGAGTGTGGAGAGTTAATTAAGTAATACTAATCTACTTAAACGGCAATAGTTAAAGACTCTCATCTTAGTAATCCTAACTTCTGCCTCCTGCCTTGGTCACTGCTCACTGAAATGACTTGTGCTTCTGTATTTTTTCTTAAGCATGGGTCATTTTTTAAGATTGAATAAGTTGTCAGATTAGGTAGTTTCTAGGAGATAAGATACCAAACTTTACTATTATTCCCTGCTTTTTAAGAGAAATCACCTACGCTTGAATGAATGTTGGTGGGTTGACGAATCATTTATCTGGGTTATTATTGAGAAGAGTTTCTATACATCTTGGACTGAAAACACAGCATTTATGATAGAATTAATTATAAACTGCTGTGGGAAATTCTATAGTTAATAACCTAAAAGGACAGTTAACCTTATGAATAATAGATTTACGCTGGCTCTGGCCCTGTTGACCACCTCTAAAAACCAAAAAGGCTTCGGTATAGTCATGGCCTTTGGTATTGGTTTGAGCATGATACTAGCAGCAATCATGATTATCAATCATGCTAGTGATTATAGAACTAAGGCCTTCGCTGGGAAAGTAACGTTTAAGGCTGAAGCTGCAGCCCAAAGCGGTACTGTAAGGATTTTGAACTATCTCAATGAACCGCAACATCGAGCGCTCATCTCCCAAAATTCTGACCAATGGATGAGTACTGTCACTGCAATATCCACCGCAACATCTTCTACTTTTACTTTTGAACCCAACCCAGATAAATCTTATCCTGAGAAAGCTCAATATTGCGACGATAATAATCTTCCTAACCAGATACAAGGAAGCTCAGGAAATAGAGGCGTGAATGTAGCTTTTTTAAACAAGTTAATGAGCTATGATTGGATATCCTTAGATGAGAATGGGTCGAAAGGAGCTTATCGCCTACGTAAATACGAAGTAGATCAGAATAGCGGTATCACCATGATAGTGGAAGGTAAGGCTGTTGATAATAATAGCGATACGCTAGAAATGAATGACTCGGTACGTGCTATCAAAATTCATAGGCCCTATAAGACACTAACCTCAGCCCATCTCCCAGGATTATGGGTCAATGATATCTCCGCAGATAGTGGAGGAAGACCCTTTAATGCTAAACAAAAGGGTGAGGTACCTACACCCATTAACGCAACGACATGGGTAGAATGCAATCACAATGAAAATAATAATGATTATGTACAAGAAAGTAAGATTGATGCAACTGAAATTGTAACTGCGCTCGGAACCTTTACTCCTACCTTTAACAAAGTCCATAAAATCCTGCAAGAAGGCGAAGAAAGCGAACAAGAACGTATGTCATCATACTTACCTGAAGTACCACCTCTGCCTTCATCAGATAATGTAGTTAATATGGGTTCTAAGAATTGGACTAATTGTGTAGCAACCCTTCCTCGTATTAGTAGCAATAGATCTACCTGTAATATAAAGGATGAAGATGGCAACCTTGAATTCGATACACCTATTGGTGATGCTTATTACTATGTATTTACAGGTGATAATGCTGAGAGGGCACTGACGGTCAATAATGCACAAGTAAGAATTAAGCCCCCGGATGGCAAAAAAGTAATTATATATGCTGATGGACGCATTCTAGTTCGAGGAACGGGCATTAATCATGGTGAACGAGCTTTCTGTGAGACTGATACAAACCCAGACACGAATGATCAGGTAGCTATTGATTCTTATATTGGCAATTTTGAGTATCCCAAGTATCTAGAAATCTATAGCACAGTAGATAGTACTCGTCGTAGGAAAGGAATCGTACTGAATGATCAAAATGGGATTTTTGGCTTCATTCATGGACCTGAAACTAGGCTAGATATGAACAACTCAACAATTCTAGGTGCCGCATGGGTTAAACGGTTTGATGCCAATAATAGTGGGTCTTCTGGTTGTGCTTATTCAATCAAACAAAAAGATGTAGGTGAAATCAGTTGGATCGGTCGAATCCCTAACAACGCTGCTGTACCTCAGTTAGGTTCTATTCACTCATGGAAAACCGTAGAAGCAGAATAGCAGAATGCTTTTTCCCCTCGTACTCAACCCACTGATTTAGCTGTCAAACCAATCTGAATATACTCATAGTTGAAAATTGGCAATTGGGCTTACTTTGTGTGCCTAAAATAATAACCTATGCTTCTTATTTTTTTCTGAAGCATAGGTCATTTTTTGCTCTTTAACAAGCTCTCATATTCTGCTCTTTGGCATGATTTTGAATCATTTTCTGTGTACTTTGACCAACTAAACAAGAACCAACAACGATCGCAGAGAATCCCAAGATTTTTTCGTGATATCCTAATAAAATGCCCAAGAGAACAACAGTGGCAAAAAATCCTTTCAGGGAGACAAAGAATAGGTTGGTAAGGGGGTGTTGAGAAGACATAGCAAGCAAGCAATTGTAAGTTCGTTTATTGATTTTTAGTATATTATCTATTATAAGGCATCGCAGTAATTTAGGAGACAAAGTAAGGGTGATCAAGCCATTATTCCGTGAATTCTCTCTAGTCAAGAAAAACTTTTTGGGTGGATCTCAGTACATTTACTGACCTTTAAGTATAATCAACATGAACATAAATATTTTCTCCAATAAAACTGTATTTTCACTGTGTTTGAACTAACAGCTATTTGTGATTTATATCACTGCTAAACGGTCTGAGAGAACACACAATAGAGATGCTATGGAAAATCGTATCTAACATCTCTGCTGTCTCGCACCCAAGGACGGTGACTCCCATGAATAATCGATTCAAGCTTGCTCTTACTTTACTCACCACTCGCCATCATCAACAAGGCTTTGCATTGGTCATGACCTTTTGCGTAGGATTAGTCTTGCTGCTAACAGCCGCAACAATGATGACCCGTTCCACTCAAGATCAAGAATCAAGTGCATCCCAAAGAAGAACATTAGATGCCTCAGTTACTGCGAATACCGCTTTCACTAGGGTTATGGCTTTTTTTAACGAACCTCAACATCGAATATTGATTGATGCAACAGATGCGTTTAGCACTAATGCTGCCAACCCTGATAGTTGGGTGTCTAAAGCCAATGTGATGACGGCTCATCTCAATCAAGGTCATAGTGACCGGATGGAAAATGGAGAAATAGTTGTTACTGTGGATAGTTCTAGTTCTAGTTCTAGTGGTCAAACTCAAACACAGGACCCAAATAAATTCTATCCTCTAGACGCAGTACGTTGTGGTAACAATCAACCTGAAGGTTCGGCTTGGAATAATTATTCATTTTCATCCTCATCCTCATCTTCGTCCCCATCTCCGTCCCCATCTCCGTCCCCATCTTCTGGTAATGGAACTGTTGGTCCAGTTGATACGATAATGCTGTCCGAGTTAATAACAAGAAATTGGATAGCTATTGATAGTAAC
>JBFRWQ010000081.1:0-4738 GCA_051439665.1 Microcystaceae cyanobacterium
GAATCTCACCATGTGACGGTAAAAATTGAGCGTATTTGAGAATTACTTGTTTGATGATTTCTCAATAGGGCGCTTGGGTATCCATTGTTTTACCTCCATTTGAAAGATATCAATAATCATTTCTAGCAGTCGATGTGATCATTGAGCAATAAACACGCAATTCATCCTTGTGTGAGATAGAATAGATGCCAACTTAACCCCCTTTGGCTGCTATGCTAATGCGATCGCAAGTTCGTTACCGAGGACGAAAATCCCAAAAATCTTCCTTTCTTCCTCCCCTAGACTGGCTATTATTGCTGTTAGTCCTTGGTTTAACGGGACTAAGTGGCTTACTAATTCGTAGTAGTGAACTACATAACGGAGCAGTGGATTGGCGACAACATTGGCTGTTTGGCTTAGTCGGATTAGTAATGGTTGTGATTATTGCCCGTTTACCTTACGACAAGCTCTTAAAGTGGCATTGGATTACCTACGCTTTGACTAATATTTCCCTACTAGCGGTGATCGCTATTGGGGTAACAGCAAATGGGGCGCAAAGTTGGATTAATATCGGTATTTTTAACGTTCAACCGTCTGAATTTGCTAAGGTTGGCTTAATTATCAGTTTGGCTGCTATTTTACACGATAAACCTGCTAATTATCTCCCTGTTGTCCTGCAAGTATTAGGGGTAGCTGCTGTTCCCTGGTTACTGATTATGGCACAACCTGACTTGGGAACGGGGTTAGTTTTTGCGGCTATTACCATTGGAATGCTCTATTGGGCAAATATGAGCTTGGGATGGGTCTTTTTAATGATTTCTCCCCTTATTTCGGCCATTTTATTTAATGTCTTGTTCCCTGCTTGGATTATCTGGGCAATAGCTATGGGTGCGATCGCTTGGTTTACCCTTCCGTGGCGCTGGTTAAGTACGGTGATAGCAATGGGGATTAATTTTCAGTCAGGTAAGTTAAGCGGTGTTTTATGGGGCTTATTAAAGGATTATCAAAAGGATCGGTTAACATTATTTCTTAACCCTGAAAAAAATCCATTAGGCGGTGGTTATCAACTAATTCAATCCCGTATTGCCATTGGTTCAGGGGAAATGTGGGGGCGAGGACTTTTTCATGGGAGTCAAACCCAATTAAATTTTATTCCCGAACAACATACGGATTTTATTTTTTCGGTTGTGGGGGAAGAATTAGGCTTTATCGGAGCAATGATCGTTGTCTTTTCATTTTGGCTGATTTGCTTCCGTTTAATTATAGTTGCCAAGCAATCTAGGGATAATTTTGGCTCTTTAATGGCGATTGGTGTCTTAGCGATGATTGCTTTTCAGGTGGTGGTTAACGTCAGTATGACAGTAGGATTAGCACCAATTACGGGAATTCCTTTACCTTGGATGAGTTATGGTCGTTCTGCATTGTTAACTAATTTTATTGCGGTGGGATTAGTTGAAGCGGTTGCTTTTTGCCGTCCAAAAAAATCCAAAGGAAGATTCGATAGTTAGGGAAAGCTCATTTGGAATTTGGCTTCTATATGACTCATTACTTGGTCATGAGGAATTAATTCACCTTGATCTGCGGACTCAATTCCCTTTTGAATTGCTTCAACTTGCCATGATTGAAGTTCTAAATATTGGTCAATTGCTTGATTAACGAGCCAATCACGGGAGCGCTCCATTGATTTAGCCAGTTTATCTAGCTTTTTTTGTTTATCTTCTCCAATTGTGATCGTCAAAGCAGATTCAGTAGTCATGATTTTTCTTGTTGGTTCATTGTGGTTCATTATCAACCATAATAGCGAAATGTGGAGATTTTGGGGAATTTATGATAGGTACTTCTTTTGATATTTAGCTTAAAGAAATGCGACCGACTTAGATTAGAAATCAGAGCGATCGCATCTTGACATAATTCGAGAGGAATTAAGAGAACAAACTTTGTTGTTGTTGTCCTCCTAAAAAGCGCTGATTAACGATTTCTCGGAAGGCTTCAATATCCTGTTGCCAAGCTTTTAAACCGACTTCTAATTTCCCTAATCGTTCTTGATGATTATTACCTTCTACTTTATAGTTAAAGTTTCCAGCAAAAAGGAGAGCAGGAATACTAGACTGTTCAGGAATCTGAATCTGAGCTTGATTAATACTGAGATTCAATTGACAGTTTTCTAGTTGATAGACTAAATTCAAGCCCGCTTGTAAGGGTTTATTACCAAAATCTTGCCAAGGACCCGGAGCAAGTAACTTGCCAGTAATAAATTGACGAGCGCCATCTGGGTCACCAGGAAGGGGAACAACGCTTTTGGGGCTAATACTAAGGTTTGTATATTCTGCGTTGGGTAATTTAGTCACATACTGAGATGCAAGGTTAGAAACTTGTAGTTCATCTAACTGACGATTTCCCATCTGTTCAACAAAGGTAATGCTGCGAGGTTGAGCCACCACATTAATACCATTTTTAAAAGTAACTTGGGAAAAATTAGGACTGATAGAGGGTTGTCGGGCTAATTCCCACTCTTGAGGAACAACACCACTAAATTTGAGGAATTCCTCACTTAACATAGTGGGGTTAAGGTTCTTGGCTGCGATCGTTAGGGCTAATTCTTGAATTTCTTTGAGTTCAATAGGTGGAGTGGTGGCTTCTTGGGTTTCAGGCATAAGTTTTTTTTAACCAGTTGACAGATTACATAAGAGAGTTTTTAAGTTCTCAATATACAGTCTAAATTGAAATGGGGTTATGTCATCAATAAGTAGGTTAAATTATGCTTAAATCTGGGTGTCATCTTTCTCAACTAGAATCGTTAGGAATAATCATCCGTTTTAGGGTAATCTGAAATCTTGATGATCATTGATAACCTCAAGGAGATTATTGTGGAACGCACATTTATTATGGTTAAACCCGATGGTGTACAACGGGGATTGGTTGGCGAGGTAATTAGTCGCTTTGAAAGAAAGGGGTTTACCCTTGTTGGCTTAAAAATGCTTCAAGTTCCGAAATCCTTAGCAGAAGAACACTATGCTGTTCACAAAGAACGTCCTTTCTTTGGCGGTTTAGTGGAGTTTATCTGTTCTTCTCCGGTGGTAGCAATGGTTTGGGAAGGAGATGGTGTCATTGCATCAGCCCGAAAACTGATTGGGGCTACTAATCCGTTAGAATCCGAGCCTGGTACAATTCGAGGCGATTATGGTGTGGAAGTGGGAAGAAACCTAATTCATGGCTCAGATGCCCCTGAAACAGCGCAAGCAGAGATTAAATTATGGTTTTCTGAAGACTTAACCAGTTGGGAGCCTGTCTTAACTCCTTGGCTACACGAGTAGAGATTTGTGGGATGGGTAGGGGCATAAGTATATTATGCCCTTATAACCCAATTAACGTTACTGATTCCCCAATCATTAGGGGAACGATTGGTTTTTACGCTTCGCTCTCTACATAGAGGAAGAGAAGTCCCATCGTGGCAAAAGCTAAAATGGCGAGAGCAGGAACTAAAATTGAGGGCAAATATGAAGCTGCCATAGTTTTTTCCTAATTGTTTGATAAAGAATTTACCCCCCAGATAGTACTGCAAAATCGAGAAACAATCGTGAAAAATGTAAAGATTCTTAACAAAAGATGACAGGGAATCAGATTATCTTAAACTAAACTCTAGTGTTAACCCACATTCAAATAAGAGACTCAATAAACAATGACAAATGTAGTTGGACCAGCAGGCGATCCCCAAATCGGCGATCTCGCTACCCCTTTAAATTCTTCTCCTTTCTCGAAAGCCTTCATCAATAACCTACCTGCCTATCGTCTAGGTTTATCAGCCAACCGTCGAGGCTTAGAAGTTGGTATGGCTCATGGTTATTTCCTTTTTGGACCTTTTGCTTTAACTGGCCCCTTACGGAATACTGACTATGCAGCAACTGCAGGTGTCTTATCTGCGGTGGGATTAATCATGATTCTCACCATTGCTTTATCTCTTTATGCCAGTGTCACCACTTTTAAACCCTTACCTTCTGTCACCAATGCTACACCTCCTGGTGATCTGGGCAGCAAAGAGGGCTGGGGTGAATTCGCCAGTGGCTTTTTAATTGGTGGTTGTGGTGGTGCGTTTTTCGCCTACCTCGTTTACACAAACTTAGATACTGTTACCAGCCTCATTAAAGGGGCATGGTCTATTATGTAGGTAGATCATTTACTATTAGTTATCGGGCGCACTTACTGCGCCTTTTTTTCTGTGTAGCGGACTATTTAAGCTAAGATGAGGCACTAGGTAGGATGGGCTTTGCCCATTAAAACATAGAATTAAGGCACAATCTATTGCCTCATTTTATGTGAAACAACCCAGTAGTTATTTTAGTTAATTTGGTGCATTAGAATGAAACTTACTATGGGGCTAAAGCCCAACAACAGCAATTCCTATTGCCTCATTTTAGCTGATACAATCTAGTAGGATGGGCTTTGCCCATTAAAACATAGAATTAAGGCACAATCTATTGCACTATTTTAGTTAAAGCAGCCCAGTAGTTATTTTAGTTAATTTGGTGCATTAGAATAAGACTTGCGATGGGGCTAAAGCCCAACAACAGCAATCTAGTAGGGTGGGCTTTGCCCACCTTCATTATCTCTAAGATATTAACCATACTTTTAATAAGAATGAAAACGAGATTTAGCTAGATCCCGAATCAACATAGTGCGAGCAGAAACATAGCTTTTAGCAAAACTATACTGGTTAGGGTTGAGGGATTTAAACTGCTGTAGTCGGTTAATAAGTTGGGTC
>JBFRWQ010000082.1:0-3650 GCA_051439665.1 Microcystaceae cyanobacterium
GATGTGTATAAGAGACAGAATTATTACTTACGCCGAACAAATTATAAATAATCAATCTGTCGATACACCAGCTAAAGTAAAAGAAAGTATCAAAAAAGGATTATTGAGTTACATTTTTTGGTATAGACTGGTTATTTTAGTTATTATTAATATAATATGCTTGTTGTTAGTTGATAGTCTTGCTAGTTTAGATCATAACATACAAAAAGAGTTTGGCATCATTGGTCATTTTGTGTATGATTTACGCCACTTATTTTTTAAAACAACAGGAAAGTGGCTAGTCTTACTTGCGTTCAATGTGTCAGGAGGCTTTATTATTTCTATACTTATGATTAGATTCATCTCTTTTGTCAATGAAAATGGAGACTAAGTAAAAACAGGGCAGACTCCGAAGAATCTACCCTATTAAACTTAAGCTAATTAAGTATTAGCTAATCAGAAATTAACCCTTTTCAACATCTGCAATCATTAACTTCGTTTTAATCACAGAATCAGGATTCAAACTGATAGAATCAATACCTAATTATACTAAGAACTTAGCAAACTCAGGATAATCAGACGGCGCTTGACCACAAATACCAATCTTGCGACCATTGGCTTTAGCGGTTTCAATCGCTAATTTAACCATCCGTTTCACCCCTTCGTTGCGTTCATCAAATAGGTGGGCAACTAAAGCAGAATCTCGGTCTAATCCTAATGTTAACTGAGTTAAATCATTAGAGCCAATGGAGAAGCCATCAAACACTTTGGAGAATTCGTCTGCAAGGATAACATTAGAAGGTAACTCACACATGACATAAACTTGTAAGCCATTTACGCCTTGTTTTAAGCCGTGTTTACCCATTTCAGCTAATACCCGTTTACCTTCTTCAGGCGTGCGACAGAAAGGAATCATGGGAATAACGTTGGTTAAGCCCATTTTATCCCGTACCATCTTCAGCGCTTGACATTCTAGGGCATAAGCTTCCCGATAGTTCTCATCATAGTACCGTGAAGCGCCACGCCAACCAATCATGGGATTTTCTTCTTTTGGTTCAAACTGTTTACCACCCAATAAGTTTGCATACTCATTAGATTTGAAGTCTGACATCCGCACGATGACAGGTTGGGGATAGAATGCAGCAGCGATGGTTGCAATTCCCCGTGCTAATTTGTCAACGAAGAATTGAGGTTTATCCTCGAAGTGCTTGGTTAATTCAGCAATTTCTCGTTTAACCCCTTCGTCTTCCAATTGATCGAATTTCAACAAAGCTAAGGGGTGCGCTTTAATGTGGTTAGCAATGATAAACTCTAACCGTGCTAAACCCACACCATCACAAGGAATACCTGCTAAGGAGAAGGCTTGCTCAGGATTGCCCACATTCATTAAGATTTGGGTCTCAGTTTCCGGTAAATCATCGAGAACAGTTTCTTTTACTTCAAAGGGTAACAGACCTTCATAAACGTGGCCTTCATCCCCTTCAGAACAACAAACCGTCACTTCTTGCCCTGATTTAATGGTTTCTGTTGCATCACCACAACCGACAATTGCAGGAATTCCCATTTCCCGTGCAATAATCGCAGCGTGACACGTCCGTCCGCCTTGGTTGGTGACAATTGCAGACGCTTTCTTCATAATGGGTTCCCAATCTGGGTCAGTACGGTTGGTAACAAGTACATCACCATCATTAAATTGATTGATGTTGGAAACACTTAAGATAACATTAGCCTGACCTTGACCAATTTTTGCCCCTACACTCCGTCCAATGGCAAGAACGTAACTCTGACTTTGTAATTCGTAGGCTTCGAGAATATTGGCTGCTTTTTGAGATTGTACGGTTTCAGGACGGGCTTGAACTATGTATAAGTCACCTGTTAAGCCATCTTTTGCCCATTCAATATCCATTGGGGTGTAAATTCCCCGTACCGCAGAATAATGGTCTTCAATGATACAAGCCCATTCACCCAGTTTAAGGACTTCATCGTTTGTTAAGCAGAATTTTTCCCGATCTGGTTCAGGAACTTCTACATTCTTGGTTAATTTCGTGCCACCTTCGTCATAGACCATTTTAATCGCTTTTGTGCCTAAGCGCTTGTCTAAGATGGGACGATAGCCTTTCCGTAATGTGGGTTTGAAGACATAATATTCATCAGGGTTAACGGCACCTTGTACCACATTTTCCCCTAAACCGTAGGCTGCGGTAATTAAAGCTGCATTTTTGAACCCTGTTTCTGTGTCAATGGAGAACATGACCCCAGAAGTTGCTAAATCGGAACGAACCATTTTTTGCACACCCACAGAAAGGGCAACAGCAAAGTGGTCGAACCCGTTATGATGACGGTAGGAGATAGCACGGTCTGTGAATAAGGATGCAAAGCATTTATGGCAAGATTCTAAGACCCCTTTAACACCATGTACATTTAAGTAGGTTTCTTGTTGTCCTGCGAAACTGGCTTCGGGTAAGTCTTCTGCAGTTGCACTAGAACGAACTGCTACATCTACGTTTTGGGCTTCAAGTTCGCATTGTTCCCGATATGCTTCACCAAAGCGATCGCAGAGTTTGGGATCATAGCCGTAGCGCTCACAGAGTTTTTTATAAGCACTAGCAATTGCAGCTTGTAAGTCAGGAGGGAATGGGGTATTGAGAATTAAGGAGCGAGCTAACCGTCCTCGTTCTTGGAGGTTTTTGACATGATTTACATCTAAATCTGAGAATAAATCCCGCAATTTGGCTTCTAAGCCCGCAGATTCAACAAAATAACGGAACGCATGAGCGGTGGTGGCAAATCCAGTGGGAACATTTACTCCTTTGGATTGCAATTGTTGAATCATTTCTCCTAATGAGGAGTTTTTCCCACCCACTAGGCCAACATCTTCACTTCGTACTTCTTCAAACCAGAGAATCAGCGCTTCTTCTCTTTTCGGTGCGGAATCTTGGAACGAACGGGTAGCTTCTACCATAGTGTATTATCCCCTAAATTTCTTTTCCTATAACTTTAGTTTAACCATGTCTGTATCCGTTGATTCTTTTTTGTAGAAAATATTTACAAAGTATCATTTTTTTTACATATTTATTAAATAATGTTTAAGGATTGGACTAAAGGGTCATGCAATGATATAATTATAGGGCTTTTTACATTTCTTAAAAGTAAAGTGTTCGGTACTTAAGTGATTAACTAAATAATTGACCTATGAGCGCTGTTACATTAAATGTCAATACGGTGGGGTTAACCGATGAACAATTCTATCAACTGTGTCAAGTGAATGAGACATGGCGCTTAGAATTAACCGCTAAAGGAGAATTAATTATTATGCCACCATTAGGAGGAAAGAGTGGACAACGAGAAGCGAATTTAATTACAGATGTGACTAATTGGAATCGTCAAACTCAATTAGGGATTGTCTTTAGTTCATCAACGGTATTTCGCTTACCGAATGGGGGAAAGCGCTCTCCAGATGTAGCTTGGGTTTCTTTAGACAGATGGAATGGTTTAACAGAGGAAGAACAAGAAAAGTTTCCCCCTTTATGTCCTGATTTTGTGATAGAATTGCGTTCTAAAACTGATCAATTAAAAGATTTACAAGATAAGATGTTAGAGTATTTAGACGCTGGTTTAAGGCTAGGATGGTTAATTAATCCCCAACAGCAACAAGTAGAAATTTATCGACC
>JBFRWQ010000083.1:0-7259 GCA_051439665.1 Microcystaceae cyanobacterium
CCTACGACTATGGAACAGGCAAGCAACACAGCAAAAAGGAGTGATTTATTGCTTGAACTCAAGTACAACCACTCTTGAAAGCAATGATTACCTAAAAGTAAGTCCACAGGTTAATTTGTCACCAAATTAATCCAAGGGACGTAGATGTCAGTTGAGGGGCATAAAGCTAGTTGATCTAGCAAGTTAATAAGCGAAGACATGGCTTTAGCCTATCGAAGCTTAACGACTGGAATCCATGCCGTTTTAACGCATGGAGACTTCAAAAATGGTGTTAACTGATGAACAGCTAACACCACTGACTAAAGACTAATTGAGCAAAGAGACAACCAATCCTTAAAGATGCTTTTCTAATGTATTGGCTAAAGTGGTTCTGGGAACAGCCCCAACCACCATATCTACCCGTTGGCCACCTTTGAACACCATGAGGGTAGGAATGCTGCGGATGCCATACTGACTGGCAATATTAGGATTTTCATCAGTATTGACTTTAACCACCTTCACTCTGTCATCATACTGTTCGGCGATTTCTTCCACGACGGGAGCAACCATTCGACAAGGACCACACCAAGGCGCCCAAAAATCGACTAGCACGGGTAGCTCGCTATCTAATACATTGTCTTTAAAATCTGAATCGGTAACTGGAGTTACTGCCATTTTGACAAATTCCTTGATTGAAAACTCTTTTTTAGATACTATCAGATTCACTTCAATAAGTTCGATGTAGATTTTAAATCTTTACAACAGGAAACCCTGAAGTGGTTGTTCCTTCAAGGTTTGAACCAGCAAATTAAGACAAGGACAGAAACTGTTAGAATTGCCAAGTAACATTATTTATTATGGAATATTAGTTAATTACAAGTGTTTTTTAGCATTGTCATTCCTACTTACAATCGAAAGCCTATCTTGGAAAAATGCCTAAAGGCTTTAGAAAATCAGACTTTGAGTGATCAGAAGGTCGAAAATTACGAAGTTGTGCTTGTTGATGACGGTTCAACGGATGATACCCTTGACTGGTTGAACCAAGAAAAGGAAAACTTACCCCACGTTCACCTTTATACCCAAGATCATCAGGGACCGGCGGCGGCTCGTAATTTAGGGGTCAAAAACGCCCAAGGGGATAGGATTATTTTTATTGATAGTGATTTAGTGGTGACTCCCCAGTTTTTGCAATCCCATGCTGATGCTTTAACAGATGGACAAGAGAGGATAGGTAGCGATCGCTTATTCACCTACGGTGCGGTGATCAATACCTGTAACTTCGATAATCCTACCCAAGAACCTTATAAAATTACCGATTTTTCCGCCGCTTATTTTGCCACAGGGAATGTAGCGATCGCTCGTAAATGGTTAGAAATGGCGGGACTTTTTGATACCGCTTTTCAACTCTATGGTTGGGAAGATCTCGAATTAGGGGTTAGATTGAAAAAATTAGGTTTAACTCTGATTAAATGCCCTGAAGCAGTCGGTTATCATTGGCATCCTCCCTTTAACCTACAACAAATTCCCCAACTGATTAATAAAGAAATTGAACGGGGAAGAATGGGTGTTGTCTTTTATCAAAAACACCCCACTTATGAAGTCAAACTGATGATTCAAATGACCTGGTTACATCGTTGGTTATGGGGCATTTTATCATTGGGAGGTCGTCTCAATGAACGAACCCTGGCCCCCTTGCTACAGTGGGTAATTGATCAAGGAAAACCCCAACTTGCCCTAGAAATTGCGAGGATTTTCCTTAATTGGTATAACGTTCAAGGGGTACATGAAGCTTATCGAGAATGGAAACTTAACAGTTAAAAGTAGGGTGGGCTTTGCCCACCAAAACACCATAGTCTAGAGTTTCATTAATAGAGTTAATTTTTTTCACCAGCGATCATAATATCTGCACCGACTTCATCCTCTTTTTCTAATTGCTATCCTTGTTCTTTTCCATTATATTATATGCTCTTTAAAGAGCGTGCCAAAAATAGTGAAAATAAACCTACATAGAATGTTAAGGAATATTTAAGACCAATGAGACCAATTCTACAATCATTAACGATGAAAACCCGTTCAGTAATAAGGGAATGTTAGCTGCGAAACCCAAATTTTTTCACTACAATAAAGTCTATAAACACTAACCTAGTTACCTTTAATCGTCTATCTTGATTGATCAAACATTAACCTCAATCTCCCTTTCTGTCTCCCCTCGCCAAGTGATCAAAGGAGAAAGCAGTCTTTCTCAATCAGGGGATGCTATCACTCGTTTGGGACAACAGCCCCTCATTATCGCAGGTGAAACCACCCTCAGCCTGATTAAGCCACAATTACAAAAGACTCTTCCTAACTTAACCTTTTCAGAGGCTGTATATAGTCCCGATTGTGCCGAAACCGCTTTAAACCGTCTCAGACAACAGGTTAATCATCATCAAGAAGACTTAATTATTGGTGTGGGTGGTGGTAAAGCGCTTGATACTGCTAAATTAGTTGCCCATCAATGTCAGTTACCCATTGTTACTATCCCAACATCAGGGGCCACTTGTGCTGCTTGGACAGCGCTTTCTAACGTTTATAATGAACAAGGTGCATTTCAGTATGATGTTCCCCTTAGCGCTTGTCCTGACTTACTGATTCTTGATTATTCCCTGATTCGGACAGCCCCAAAACGTACCCTAATTGCAGGAATTGGCGATGCACTGGCTAAATGGTATGAAGCGTCTGTTAGTAGTAGCGCATCTCAAGCCAGTCTGACGATTGCGGCGGTACAACAGGCGAGAGTGTTACGGGATTTACTATTGCAAAAATCAGCGCTCGCACTAGAAAATCCCGAAGGAGAGGAATGGCGTGAAGTAGTAGATGCAACTGTTCTCCTTGCTGGAGTGATTGGGGGCTTAGGAGGGGCTAATTGCCGTACTGTAGCAGCCCACGCAGTGCATAATGGTTTAACTCATCTAACGGAAACCCATGATATTTTACATGGGGAAAAGGTAGCCTATGGTATCCTTGTGCAGTTGCGCTTAGAAGAGATGATTCAAAATAATCAGTTAGCTTTTTCTGCCCGTCAGCAATTATCACACTTTTACCGAACTATTGGCCTTCCTCAAAGTCTAGAAGAAATGGGCTTAGAACATTTGACCCTAGCCCAATTAAATCAGGTTGCAGAAATTACCTGTCAACCCCAATCTGATATTCATCGTCTTCCTTTTACTGTTTTACCTGATCAATTAGTGGCGGCGATGGTTTCTACCTGTTGTTATTCTTACCAAGAAGAAACCGTCATTTCAGTGACCAGTGACCAGTGACCAGTTACTACTGACTTTTAGGTGGTAGCTTGAAGATAAGCGAAGATTTTTACTTTTATCCCCTTGAAAGGGGAGGTTTGAAGCCCTTATTTTGGGGTCAAAGAAGCTTAAGCGTTAATCATTCCACTCTCCTCTAGGAGGAACAGGGGGATTTCGTCTAAAAGTCCGAGTTAAATCATCATCTTGGTCACGTTCTCCATCTAGCCACTGTTTAATCGCTGTTTCGATAATTCGGCTGGGATCATTAGTCAGATGGCGGATTTGTTCTAGAACTTCCGAATCAAGATGAATGGAAATTTCTACTTTTTCAGCCATTCGTTGAGGAGATACAGCATTGTTAGTCATTCAATTACCCTCCGTTACTTTACTGACTTCTATTTTACTAGATTCAGGGTAGAGATTAGTTTATATTACATTTCCTCATATATATCCCCTTCTGGAAATAATTTTCCTTTTTGATCCTTCACAGATAAGATAGGAGTCTCTGAAATTGGCCAATCAATGGCAATTTTAGGGTCATCCCAACGTAACGTCCGATCAAATTCAGGGGCATAATAATTGGTCGTTTTGTACAAAAAATCGGCTGTTTCGGATAATACAATAAAACCGTGAGCAAATCCTTCAGGAACCCAAAATTGTCGCTTATTTTCGGCACTTAAGTGACAACCCACCCATTGACCAAAGGTTGCTGAAGATTTCCGTAGATCGACCGCAACATCAAATACTTCTCCAATCACTACCCGTACTAATTTTCCTTGGGGTTTTTGAATTTGATAGTGTAACCCTCTAAGAACATTTTTAGAGGAGCGAGAATGATTATCTTGAACAAATGTGGGACTAATGCCTGTTTGTTCAGCAAATTGTTGGCTATTGTAGCTTTCGTAGAAGAATCCTCGATCATCTCCAAATACACGGGGTTCAATAATGAGGACATCAGAAATTTTCGTTTTAATAACATTCATAGTTACAAGCACTTAGGCGCTATGGGTAGTCAGAGATTCGCTAAATCACTGCTCCCTGTTCTTTTGTCATAGCTATTTTATAATTAATTTGACTGACCTATACTTAACTGATCTCTAAACATACTAATTATTTCTAAGATATGATCAACAAATCTCTTTATCTTTTTGCTTTAACTTCTTTATTAACAGGGATTCTGCTCCCTTCTACTTTAGCTCAAGGTCGTCTCGATAGACCTGCCTTTTTCCGAGATGGACAGGAGCAAATGGAACGAGAAATCCAGCGCTTACAACAGCAACCTTCAACCCCTCCCACTCAAGTGATTGAACATCCGTCTCAATTATTAACCATTGATGATGGACAATTACGGTGGCAAAAATATCTTTTTCAACAGGGAGGTTTCTCGGTTTGGATGCCTCAAGGCTTGCAAAGTGAGGATGAAGTTACCCTTAATACCTCAGTCGGTCAACTCTCTTTTGAGGTATTTGCATCCCATCCCACTGTTGCTAAATTGCCTAAATCCCGCTTTATTGCTGCTTATTCTGAGCCTTTGAATGCTCGCCAGTTAACAGATGAAGATAGTTTACTTGATTCAGTCAAAGAGGGGATTTTAGAAGAAACAAACTCTACTTTAGTTAGTAGTAAAACAATGAAATGGTCTAATTATGAAGGACTAGAATTAGTAGTAGAAGAAAATAATGAGTTAATTGTTTTTCGAGTCTTTTTCATCAAAGATAAAGTTTATGTTTTAGCAGTGGGTCAAAAAGAGCAACAAACCTTATTAGAAGAAGCCACTAGCTTTTTCGATTCTTTCCGCTTATTAAAGTAATGGACTGTTTCACATCAAATGAGGTAATAGATATTGCTCGTAGTAGGGGCTTTAGCCCTTAGAAATCGCCCTAGAGGGCTTACTACAAGCCTTAATTTTAATGCACCAAATAGCTGAAACAGACCAGTAGGATGGGCTTCGCCCATTGCAGAAGTAACTGGTTACTGGTCACTGAAATGACTCCTTGTCTCAGTTACAAAACTTAATACCTCCTCAATATATGAATACCTGTTCATGTGTTAAGATAATAAAAAATCAACCTAAACAATAAAGGAAAATCAACCATGACTACAGCTACCGTGACTCAAATGAAATGCGCCTGTCCTTCTTGCCTCTGTATTGTCAATCTTAGTGATGCTATTTCCCAAGATGGAAAATACTACTGTTCTGATGCTTGTGCTAATGGACATCCTGACGGAGCAGGTTGCGCCCATGATGGATGCGGATGTAACGCCTAATTAACTTAGATTGAACGTTATTCTGAGATTTAAGGTTAAATAAAGGTAACGTTCATTCTATTTCATCTAAATGATTAGCGACAGATTGATAAAGATCCAAAACATGATGATCTTGTAGATAATAATAAACCCGACGACCTTTTTTTTCGTAGCTGACAAGACGTAGAGTTCGTAAGGTTCGTAATTGATGAGAAACCGCAGATTCACTCATTCCTAGCATATTAGCTAAGTCACAGACACAAAGCGCTTGATGGGTTAAAACTGACAAGATGCGAAGACGATTAGCATCTCCTAAGAGGCTAAAAAATTCTGCCATTCGTTGTGCTTGATCGGAATTAAGAATTTTATCGCCTAATACAGCCAGTTCCTGTGGTTTGCTTTCATGGGATTGACATTGAGGCAACTGCTCAGAAGAGGTTTTCATAAAAAAGAGTTGAAGATTAGCACAAGTGTTCAGAAATTTACTTCTATTTTACCTAAAATAACACTAGCCCAGGAAAGCCACGCTCTTTTCAGAATTAAAAATTATGACTTTACTTTCTCATATCCTTATCGGTTGTCCCAGTAGCGGGAAATCTACTGTTGCCAATGAACTTATCAAACAAAACCCTAAGCATCGCATTGTCTCTACCGATAAAATTAGAGAACAACTATTTGGCGATGAAAGCAGACAAAGAGATTGGCAACTCATTGAAGCTGAAGTATTATTACAAATAACACAACATTTAGATGCAGGCTATCCTATTATTTATGATGCCACAAATGCCCAACGAGCTTGGCGTATAGATTTATTACAAAAACTAAAACAATATGATAATCTTCATTGGATTGGCTGGTATCTTAAAACCCCTTTAAACGTTTGTCAACAGTGGAATCAACAAAGAAAGCGCCAAGTTCCCGAAGAAGTTATCGAACAAATGTATAATTCTCTCAGACAATTTCCTCCGATAACCGCAGAAGGATTTACTAAAATTGTGGAAGTCTCTTACGATAAAAGTAAAAATACTTTAAAAATTCCAACACTTGAGACGATTATTTCTAGCTTATTTGATAATTATTCAAACTGAAAAAATATTACAAATACCTGCGATGGGTTACGGCATAAATCAAATATTACTCGTTTTTCCTAAAAGTGATCTCTGTACCGAATCCATCCTACTGGATTGACACAACTAATTTGGTGCATTAGGATCAGGCTTGTAGTAAGCCCTTTAGGGGGATATCTAAGGGCTAAAGCCCAACAACAGCAATTGCTATTGCCTCATTTTAGCCGTGTCAGCCCACTACTGGATTATTTTAACTAAAATAGTGCCACAGATTGTGCGTTAATTCCATGATTTAATGGGCGAAGCCAATCCTACAACCATGCACAAAATTAGCTAAAATCATCCACTATAATGTATAGTTTTTATAAAACTTTTGCCCCTTGAACTAAGCTTAATAACACCCCATTTTGTTCTGTACCCTTAACACTTAAATCGCTGTGACAAAGAATAATTTTTTCCTGTACCCTAGCTAAAAGATCCTTTAAAATGCGGGTTAAACGGGCTTGATCCGCTTCAAACACTTCTTCGGGTAAAAATTCTCGTCCTGACCATTCTTGAAGGAATAAAGGGGCTGCAAAGAGATCAGCAGATCCGCCTTTTTCCCAAAGGGGTGAAGCAATATCTAGCCAAAAATGCCACCGATGGGTACTTCTAAGCGATCGATATTGGAAAATTGTCGCTAGGG
>JBFRWQ010000084.1:0-3831 GCA_051439665.1 Microcystaceae cyanobacterium
AAGACTTTTGGCAAGACATTTAACTTACCTTTTTTGGGGATGGAAGAACAAAAGCCCGACTATCTTTCTAAAAGACAAGCCAAACATGGCAAGGGAACACTCTTTTATCTGTCTAAAGGGCATTCATCAAAGCTGGCTACTTATAAATTTACCCACAAAGATGGTAAGGGGTCAATTGTCGTGGTTTTAAGTCATTTAGGTAAACTACGCAATGAAATAGATCAGTCAATCTTAAAATATGTTGAGTCAGGACAACTCAAGAAAGCTGAAGCCCTATGTAAAAAGCGCAAAAATATGCACATTAATCGATATACTCATCGTTTACAAATTTTTCGCATGAAAAAAAATAAGCATTTAAGTTGGTTAATTGATTTTGATTTTCATAAACCTGACTCATACGGAAGTGGAACAGCTGGTAAAGTTGTTAAATATTTTCTAATTACTTTACTCGATCAAACCATCAATACTTCTAACTATGGTCAATTGCCTAAATATGGGGATGCTCTAGATAGAATGATTGAGCAAGATTTAATTGGGATGATTAGACAAGAAGCAAAACAATTTTACCCTGAATTTCAAAGGAGACGAGTTTGCTGTATGGTAAGTCCTGATCCTAGCTTATCTGCTGATTATCACCCTAGAAAAAAATCTCGCCGCCGCAAACATTAGGAAGATTTTCGTGAAGGCGTTAAGATTTTAAATGATTGGGGGGTCAGTTTTTCTAATTTAATGGCTGCGATTTCTTGCCAAAAAGATTGATAATGATCATCTAGCAGATAGTCCACAGAGGAAGATGTACAGTTAATCATCGCTGTCCCTAACATCTGTGTTAAACTGAGAGCCGTTTCGTTGTTATTGCTGATTTGGAAGCGAAACAATTGATAACTATATTGCCAAGCATTTATCTTTTGGTAGATTGCTAGGAAATCATGGGTTGCTTCTGGGGAAAATGGATCAGGGGGAAAAGAACAAGGACGTAGTGAGCGCCTTAGATACCATCCTCTTAATTTGGTACAAATTAGTACATGTCTAACGGAGGGCGTTATTTTTAGGTTGCCCATCCAATAGGCTATTATGGGAAGTTCTGTTCTTTGCATTTCCTTAAAGTTCCAGTCTGCTTCAGAGAGAGGAACTGTTAGGGTTAATAGGGAGTTAATCCAGTGGTTCATCAGATAATGAATAACCAATAATCGACATTTATCTAGTATTATAGCATAAAAAAGTAGCGTAAATCATTATTAATTGTTGATGAGCGTCATCAAATTGTTTAACTTGCTTTTCCCAAGTCAGAAAAATGATAGTTATTCAATGCTCCCTACTCAAACAACAAGTTTAAAGCTAACAAAGATTTAGAAGCTATGTTTGGAGAATAAGGTTAGTAATAACATAAAATAGTTGATAGTTGAAGCGAGAAGAGTCAAAAACTTAACTAATAACTATTCACTATTCATTATTGAATGTATTGTTTTATACAATAAAATTATCGAGCGCAGTTCATCAAGTGCCTTAAAAGAGCTTGGGTTTCCTGCGTCCATATTATTTCTGGTAAAATAATGAGATTAAGAATGTTGGTTAACTGAACTTAGATTGAACCTATGAAAAAAAGAGCCTTTTGGATTACTGGACTGGTTGTTGTTTCTTTGCTTTTTTCCCTCTTTGCTTGGACTCCCCAAGCCCTTGCGTTTACAGAAGAACAAAAGCTATTACTACAATCATGGCGTTTAGTTAACCAATCCTATGTAGATGACAGCTTTAATCATCAAAATTGGTGGAAAGTTCGCCAAAAACTACTAAAACGTCCTTTATCAGATCGGGATGAGACCTACACTGCCATTGAAGAAATGTTAGGGAGTCTCGATGAACCCTTTACCCGTCTATTACGCCCTGACCAATATCATAATCTACAAATTAGCACCGCCGGAGAATTATCAGGGGTAGGACTGCAAATTAATATTAATCCTGATACGGGACATTTGGAAGTGGTGACTCCCTTAGCAGGATCACCTGCCGAAGCAGAAGGAATACAGTCACGAGATCACATTTTAACCATCGACGACATTGATACAGATACCCTCAGTCTTGATCAAGCAGCTAACCTGATGCGTGGCCCACGAGGAACAACCGTTTCCCTCACCATTCAACCCTATCAAGCTGATAGCGCTATTCGTAATGTGGAGATTGTACGAGATGTTATTTCTTTAAGTCCTGTTTATGCCACATTAGACGAGAAAACGGGTCAATTTCCCGTTGGCTATATCCGTTTAAGTCAATTTAGCGCTAATGCGGTAGAAGAGGTGGAGGAAGCGCTCTTCACCTTAGAAAAACAAGGCGCACAGGGCTATATTTTAGATTTACGAAATAATCCTGGGGGACTCCTACAGGCGGGAATCGAAATGGCTCGTCTTTGGCTGGATGAGGGCAATATTGTCTATACTGTAAATCGTCAGGGGACATTAGATACCTTTGCTGCTTCTCACACCGCTAAAACCAATCTTCCTCTGGTGGTATTAGTTAATCAGGGAACTGCCAGTGCTAGTGAGATTTTAGCAGGAGCGCTTAAAGATAATGAGAGAGGGGTGATTATTGGCGAGAAAACCTTTGGTAAGGGCTTAATTCAGTCCCTATTTGAGTTACCCGATGGCGCTGGGTTAGCGATTACAGTGGCTAAATACGAAACCCCTAATCATCAAGATATCCATAAACGGGGGATTTTACCCGATCAAGTGGTGTCTCAAGAGCCTTTAACTTATTATCAAATTGGCACACCTGCTGATTTACAATATCAAGCAGCGATTCAGTACTTAACTGGGAGTGGCATTCTAGCCCATGCCGCTTAGGTTCAAGTCTTTAAAAGGTGGGCATAGCCCACCCTACAGTTTAAAAAACAATCAAACGCTCCAGTAAATAGAGTATCTGATCTCAAAATTCAAATCATCTTTTACCGTAATTTCACTTGACTTAAACAAGATAGGTCAACCTTACCAAAATGAACACTGAAAGCAAGCTGCATATTTTCCAGCGCTTTGACTAACCAGGGAACCCCATCCTTGGTGAAAGATTCATAATGGTCAAATAAGATAGAAAACCGTTTCTCAAGATAAGGTTTTACCTTATTACAAACTAAAACCAATTTGAGCAGTAACCCAACTGTACGGGTAACTCCCATGTTACTGACTAAATCTATAAATATATAATGCTGGGGATTATTAGGACTTTCCACAATTAGATAGTTTAACAATTGACTGGAAGTTCGCAGCATTAAAAACTCACTGGGCTTTTGATTATTACACTCAGGTAATGTATTTTGCAGCAAGTTGTATATTTTTCGGTTAAATTGACTTTTTCCTTTTTCTGTTCCCATTGCTGTCATGAGATACTGATATAGTTCATCTTTGTATGCCCCAAAGGTAGGTGTATGGATGGTGCTAGTATTAAAGCTATGAGAGAGGCTTTTATAGGTATAACCACTGCCTACTGTTCCTACATAATGTTTTAAGGAACGATTTAATTCTTGATCAGTTAATAGAGTAGGGTTTTTCACCTGGTTAATAATACGCCGTCCTCCTTCTGGCCGACTTCTAGCCATTTGTGCCATTCGTACTTTATAGGTGACATAACGGGATAAACTGACTTCATAACGTCGTTCTGTTTGTCCTTTTATTTTTCTTACCGTTTTTTGGTGTTCTTGGCTACTATCTTCCCCTAGTAAGTAATGATTATAAAGATAGGGATAGCGATGAATTAAATTCCCCACAGACACAGAGTTGTGTCCTTTTCCATTAACCACCCTTGTTAAACGTTGTAGCTTAATAAAGTGATCGGATTGGACAA
>JBFRWQ010000085.1:0-4074 GCA_051439665.1 Microcystaceae cyanobacterium
ACTCAAGGTTGAGCAACAACAACAAGTTAACAACTTAATCGCTGATCTCCAAGGACAATTACCTGAAGAGAAGACTACTGTTCGCTTTGTCGCTCGTGGTGTTGCTCTGCCTGGCGAAGTTGCAGTTTTTTAGTAATACGCTTGATTAATTTGCAAGACTGGGCTGAATTCATTTATTTTAGCTTAGTCTTTTTTATTAATATCAAAAACATCTACTTTTTTAACTATTTTTTAAAAAGCTTTTTATAAAATCATGACAGTCAATATAGAATTAAAACGTGATTCAGAAAAAAATCGTTCTGAATTAGCTCGCTCTAATTTTTTTTGGAAAGACCCAAAACTGTTTGATGAGTACAGAGATCAAAATATTAATACCCTAATCGCTATCTATCAAGTCCTCAGCCGTCAATCATTCCAAGACACTGAGGAAGATGTTAATGAGATCAAAGAGTTTTTAGAAATTTATGATAAAATTGCCCTAGATCCTACTAACTTCTTCACCTCAATTTGGTCAGATCCTTCCGCATCCCATTGGTGTCAACTGGCGTTTGACTTAGTAAAAGCAACCCTAACCGGAAAACCCTTACCGCTCGTTACCCAACAATACTGTAAAGCAATTGGCAAAAAAACACCCCTGCAAGGCTTAATTGCTCATCTCAATCAATTTAAGCAATTTGCGATCGCACAAGCATATCTTTACGACAATGACTATCAATTTGAAATCCCGTTTATTCCCCGTTTACCCTTAGCCATTCCAGGAACACCCCTTTACTTAGAAGGAACGGCTGAGATTAAAATTATAGGAATTAAGCAGCAAACCTTAGACATTCTTGTTAACAATCAGCAACAATCCTTAAAGTTAATTCCTAATGCAACCATCGCTGATCAATCCTTAACTGTCGGAGAATGTCCTACCCTTCCCCTTAATCACTGGAAATTACGCTTTCAGCCCTATTGCTATAATTCTCCAGCATTCCCTGATGCAGAAACCATAATCGAAGCAGGAATGAACTATCAGGTGCAATATGTTCCCCTTGTCAAAGAGGGATTAAGTCTAATTGAACAGCATCATCCTCGCACCTTTGAGCAACTGCACTATTTTATGCAGGTATTAACCCTCAAATCGCCAGAAACAGGAACATTTACCAATCTTAGCAGTTCAGACTTCCCTGGTGCATCAGTTTGGAGTGTGTTCAATAATCCTTATCGCCTGGCGGATAACTTTATTCATGAATTCCATCATAATCGCCTCTTCTTAATTGAAAAAAATAATCCCCTTCTCTTAGACTCTGTTGAAGATGCACAAGCCAATAACTTATATTATTCCCCTTGGCGCTATGATTTACGCCCCTTAAGAGGAATTTTCCACGCCATCTATGTTTATACTCCTGTTGCTCAGTTTTGGTTAAATGTTTATCGCAAGCAACCAATAGGTGAACTGTTAAATTTTGCCAAAAGTCAACTCATCGAAATTTCTCTACAACTGCAAATTGGACTAGAACAGTTAAGAAAATATGCTAACTTTACTCCATTAGGTCAAGATTTATTGGATGAATTAAGCAGTAATGGGGCTGAGATTGCTCAAGCTATTACTGATCTTCAAATTCCTTTAGATACCCCAGCGCTAGACTATCATCGGAATGGTTCTTTTCAGTATCAACTCGAAGGAAAAACCGCCCGATGTTTAACCGTTAAAGAAGTCATTGCCAAGCATATTCATTGCTTAGATTACTATAAGCAAGTCAAACCCCAATTTCAAACTGATTTAGGCTTAGAGCCTTTTTCAGAAGAAAATGGAGAAGGGAGAAAGCCTGCGATCGCTTATGGTGAACCGATTACTGGTAAACTTGAGATCCTTCCTACCCTAGTAGATACCCTAAAACGATGGATTGATCAGGCTTCTCAAGGCTGTTTGATTGATTTAACAGAAAAGCAAGGAATCAGCCGCAGCTATGGTGACATTTGGCAACAAGCAACCCTTTTACTGAGCTATCTACAAGCGCAAGAACTATCAACGGGTGATTTTGTCATTATTCAGGTTGAAGGCTGCCATGACTTTATCGCAGCAATTTGGAGTTGTTTTTTAGGCGGTTTTGTCCCTGTTCCTATTTCTGTATCTGCTAATCGTTCTCAAACACCATCGCAAGCCTCTAAACTCCATCAAGTTTGGCAAACCTTAGATCATCCCGTCATTTTAAGCCAAACAGGACTAATAGACACAATTAAGGCAACTATTAAAGATGAAACTGCCCAGATTTTAACCCTTGAAACAGGGCAAAATTTTGCCCCCAGTGAAACATTTAATGTTAACCACCCTGAAGACTTAGCCTTAATCTTAACCAGTTCAGGAACAACAGGCGCACCAAAACTGATTTCTTTTGATGCAATTACCTTAATCAGTCAGTTTTTAGGAGACAATCAGCAAGATAATTCATCTTCCTTAACTTGGATTCCTTTCGATAATGCGTCAGGTTTTAGTATTATTAAGCCCAAATTAGGTCAAACCTTTTATCTTCCCGCCGAGCGCTTTTTGGGAAATCCTCTACTGTGGTTAGAGATGATTGATCAATATAAGGTGCAAAGAACGGTGCTAACTAACTTTGCCATGACGCAGATTATCAAGCAAATTCAAGAAAAAGGGCAAAAAGAAGGTAATTTATCCTCTATTGAAAGCATTGGCTTAGGTTCAGAAAAAATTAATCCCCAAACCTGTCGTACTTTTCTAGAAACATTGCAACCTCTAGGAATGGGATCAGATGTTCTTAGTATTGCTTATGGTCTTTCAGAAACAGGCGTAGTTGCCAGTACCCGTCAATGGATGGCGATGGGATATAGTCAGCGTAGCGAACAATTTATGCAAATTGGTAAACCATCAGTCGGTTGTGGCATTCGTATTGTTAATGATGAGCATAATTTACTCAATGAGGGGGAAATTGGTAATATCCAGCTTTGGGGCGCTAGTATGACTCGTGGATATTATAATAATTCTGCCCTTAATCGAACCCTTTTTACAGAAGATGGTTGGTTTAATACGGGCGATCTTGGTTTTATCACCGATGGTTGTCTAACCGTCACAGGACGTAAAAAAGAGATTATTATTATTAATGGCAAAAATTACTCTTGTCAGGAAATCGAATCGATAGTAGAAGAAGTGGAAGGGGTTCAACCTGCATATACGGTTGCTGTTTCTCTACGACAACCTGAGAGTGAAACTGAGGAATTAGCTATTTTATTTAATTCCCATCTAACAGAAGAAAAACAATTAGGCAATTTAGCTAAACAAATCAGAGGAAAACTAACACAGATTTTAGGAATTAATCCTACTTATCTGATTCCCCTTGAACAAGGGGCTATTCCCAGAACGGTAACAGGTAAAATTAAGCGATTAAACTTAAAACAGCGCTTAGAAACGGGTGAATTTGAGCCAATTATTAAATGGGTTGATGCCCTCATTCAGCAAGCATTAGAACAGACCTATCTTGCCCCTCGTAATGAAGTAGAAAGTCAATTAGTGAAAATTTGGCAAGCAGTTTTAAATGTTCATAAAATTGGCATTTACGATAACTTTTTTAACTTAGGGGGGAATTCCTTAATTGCTGCCAACTTAGTCGCTGAAATCGATCAGCTTTACCCTCAAAAACTATCGGTTGCTGCTTTATATCAAGCGCCTACCGTAGAAAAACTGGCTAAGATTTTATCTGAGGAAGAATGGTCATCTGATTGGTATTCCTTAGTTCCTATTCAACCATTAGGGGATCAAATTCCTCTATTTGCCATTCATCTTTTAGGGGAAGGATTAAACTTTTATCGGCCATTAGCTAATTACTTAGGATTAAGACAGCCTATCTATGGCTTGAATTATGGATTAGCTGCCAGAAAGGGTGAAGATAAAGAGGTGAAGTTACCCCCCATAGAAGAATTGGCGGCTCACTATATCGAAGAAATGCGAACCTTTTATCCTCAAGGTCCCTATATATTATTAGGGGTTTCTAATGGTGGAAATGTTGCCTTTGAAATGGCTAAACAACTTCAGGCACAGGGTCAAACGGTTGCTAAATTAATCTTACTTGATAC
>JBFRWQ010000086.1:0-7378 GCA_051439665.1 Microcystaceae cyanobacterium
ATTACCCTAAGTACATGGTTTCGGGATTATGTCTTTTTACCCCTGATGGGCTCCAACAAAAAATGGGCGCCTTTCTACCTCTTTTTAACCTTTACCCTATCGGGATTTTGGCATGGGGCAGCCTGGAACTTTATTATTTGGGGCGCTTATCATGGTGCATTATTATTAGCGATTAGGTACTTAGGTCGTCCTTTTTATGGAGTTGTCGGTAAATATTTAGGCAAAGCTCAATTTATTTCATGGTTACTGACAATGGCTTCGGTTATCTTTGGCTGTTTCTTTTTCATGGATACCAATAGTCGTCGTTTATTGACAAAGTTACTTGCTTTACTGAATCCTTTCGCTTATTCTTGGGGAAATCTAACCAGTTTTTGGGGTGGTTATAATATCAATGAATTGACGGCTTTGGGAATTACTCTATTTCTGGCACTTGGGGTTCTGTTTTTAGAACATTTAGCCATCTGGCAGAAAAAGTTTGAATATGAATGGTTGTTAAATCGCTGGATGTCCCCCATACTATTAGGATTAACAATTTTACTAGCAGCCCAAAGTCAGTCAGAGTTTATTTATTTTGAGTTCTAATCTATGAGGGAGTAACATGACTCAGCCCATTAAAATTTGTATCTTAGGTGGTGGTTTTGGCGGTTTATACACCGCTTTATATCTGAGTAACTCCTCATGGGTTAAATCAGGGCGCTGTGAGATTACCTTAGTTGAGAGAAATGATCATTTTGTCTTTACTCCTTTATTATACGAGTTAATTACAGGGGAATTGCAACGGTGGGAAATTGCCCCTTCTTACCAGCGCTTGTTAAGAGGAAAAAAGATTCAACTTTGTTCTGATACGGTAAAAGATATTAATTTTGACTATCGTACTGTCTATTTAGACAATCATGATTCCCTAAGCTATGATTACTTAGTTGTGGCTGTTGGGAATCAAAACAGATGGCCTCAGATTATGGGATTAGAAGACTACGCCCTCACCTTCCGCAACTTAACCGATTTAGAAACCCTACAAAATCGTCTTCACCTGTTGGAAACCACCGAGAGACAACGAATCAGAGTCTCTATCATTGGTGGTGGACCCAACGGGGTAGAGTTAGCCTGTAAGGTAGCTGATAGATTAGGAAAACGGGGAGAGGTTCGTATGATTGAGAGAGGAGAAGCGCTATTAAAAGGATTTTCAGCAGGAGTTCGTTCAGCCTCCTATCGTGCCCTATCTTCTCGCCAAATTGCCATTGAATTTCAGAGTAACGTAAAAGAGATTGAATCTGATCAAATTACTCTAGAAAGAGATGGTTATCTGACAACTCTACCGACGGATTTAGTAATATGGACGGCAGGGGTAGAAGCCAGAGATTGGGTCAAAACCTTAAATTGTCCCCAAACAGAGCAAGGAAAATTACTGACCAGCGCTAGTTTACAATTGCTAGATTATCCTAATGTTTTTGCCTTGGGAGATATGGCAGATATTCAAGGCACACGACAGTTTATTCCTGCCACTGCCCAAGCAGCTTATCAGCAAGCAAGCTGTGTTACTCACAATTTAGTAGCGCTGATGGGTAAGAAGGAGAAATTAAAATCATTCCGTTATTTGCATCTAGGGGATATGTTAACCCTTGGTCATGGGGAAGCGATTATCTCTTCGTTTAAGATTAATTTAACGGGTCATGTAGCTGCTGTGGCTCGTCGTTTTGCCTATATCTTTCGCCTTCCCACTTCACATCATCGCTTTGCGGTTTTGAAAAGTGTTTCTCAACGGATGGCCTTAAAACTGAGACGAATCATTCGTATTCAATTGGGTAAAGGACTGGGTAATATGATGGGGGTTAAGTCGGGAAATCCTAATTTAGATTAAGCAATCAATCTAAATTTTCTGAAGAGCATTGTAGAACAAGCTTCTAGCTTGTGACAGGCAAGATGCCTGTGCTACTGTTCACAATAGAGTCACCCATGATATTTTACCTAAGCTTTTTCAACTTATCTCGCTAATTGAATTATGAATATTGTAGAACGAGCTTCTAGCTTGTGACAGGCAAGATGCCTGTGCTACTGTTCATAATAGAGTCACCCACTGATAATTTCCCCTTTTTCAACTGTAAGAATTTGAGAAGATTTCAACCATCCCGCATCAAAGGATTGTAAATGAGTAGTTGTAATTAAGGTTTGAAAGCGCTCTTGAATCGTTTCCAATAATTGATTTTGTCTTTGGGGATCTAATTCCGCTAAAACATCATCTAATAGTAATAAAGGGGGTTCACCAATCACTTCTTCAATTAGCTGCAATTCTGCTAACTTTAAGGCTAAGACAAGGGTTCGCTGTTGTCCTTGTGAACCATAGGATTTAGCAGGATTTTGGTCAATGGTAAAGATAATATCATCTCGATGGGGTCCGACTACCGTAGCCCCTAATTGTTGTTCAACTAGACGGCGCTCTTCTATTTTTTGCAGAAAAGCAGCTTTAACCTGCTCAGGATCATCGTTTTGCCAGTTAATATTAGGATTATAATTAATTTCTAGTTTTTCGGTTTGCTGACTAATTTTTTCATGCCAATGACACGCAATAGGATATAAACGTTCTATCACTCTTGCTCTTCGTCTTGTTACCCGTGATCCCATTTCTGCTAACTGTTGATCCCATAGTTTTAATTGGGTTAGATCTGGATTTGAAAGATCATTTTTGCGTAATTGTTTGAGCAAAGCATTTCTTTGTCGTAAAATCTGCCCGTACTGCTGCAAAATATAAGCATAGACGGGTTCAAGTTGAGTAACAAGGGTATCTAACCAGGTTCGACGAAGATCAGGTGATCCACGCACCAAACCTAAATCTAGACTTGAGAAGACAACCGCATTGAGAAGTCCTAAAAACTCGGTTTGACGGCGTACCACTTCCTGATTGACGCTTAATGTCCGTTTTCCGCTACAACGCAGGATAATTGACAGGCCAACCTCTCCATACTGCCGTTCTAAGCTGCCTTGAATATGCCCCATTTCTGCCCCTTCTAAGACAAATTCACGATCACGCAAGACACGGTGACTTTTTAAGGTAGCAAGTAATTCAACTGACTCCAGTAAATTTGATTTTCCTTGAGCATTATTGCCGACTAAAATTGTTTTTTGTCCGTGGAAATTGATCGCTTGTTGATCATAATTACGAAATGATCGTAAACTTAAATGCTTCAAATACATAAAGAAAGTATAAATCAGTATAAAAGCTTAATTTTCTGGTTCTACTCCTAGCGCTCGTAATTGTGCAGCTAGTCGATCAGCCCGTTGTTTTTCTTGTTCAATTTGCTCTTGTGGTGTTAATAATAGATTGCCATCACTATCCCACCAGCGAAGCCAAGGAAACTGTTGATTTTGATATTCCCCTTGCCAGATACCGATTTCTACCTTTAAGGGTTCAATTGGATAATGATCCCGTTCATTGGGAGTCATTTTTTGATAGCGTCCATTCATTAACTGATACACTTCCACTTGAGCTTTTTTGACCTCATAAATGCCATAAAAGGGAATCTGGATTGCCCGTTCATAAACCCAAAATTTACCCTTAATCGGCGTTTGATCCCGTTCTTCTGAACCATTACCCGAAACAAATTCTAAGGCAATTAAGGGAATAGCTGGTTCTTGCCACAAAACAAAAGAACGGCGCACTTTCCCATCGATTGTGGGAGGAACATTGGGTACATAAAACCAATCAGGCGCTTCTGCCCCTCTTTCAAGAGATTCTGGAGGTTCGGGAAGTCGCCAATAAATACCACAATCCCGACCAACACAGTAGTTACCATCGGGATGACGTTCTTGTAAAAGAGGGGTGATACAGTGGGTTAAGAGGTCGCCTTGAGGGGGTTCTTGATAGTTTTTCACGAAATTACCATCTTCATCTGGTAATTGACTATGATCGGGCAAGTTAGGGGCTAAAGAGGTCTTTGTTTCCGTCGGATAATCAGTCTTTAATGGGCTTGTCGGTTGAGATATTTGACTCATAATTATCTACCTCTGGGGTGGATTATATAACACCTTCTAAAAACCTATTAAAAACTTATAAAACCTTATAAGATTAAGAAGATAAGGGCATCGGTGACTCCCCACTGAGGGTCCTATCTACAGAAGCTACTCATAAAGAAGCAGATTTGACCTTCCTTCCCCTTCGAGACTTAGTTTTAGTCTTTCTAGTTCGGGAAACTGCTAGGTGCGCTTGCGAATCCGCCGTAAGACGGTGGTTCGGTCGCACCTCATGCAATACCTCAAGGACTTTCGCTTGCGTAAACATTTGGTGTCTAGAGATTTTCTGCTCACTTAAAAGCTTACAGATTTTACCCCATAGACCCCAATTAGAGATAGCCTGATCCTCTGGTAAGACTACCCCCAAAACTGACAAATAAGAACGAGGAATTCGTTCATTAAATCCTAATGCTAGTCTAGCTATCACCATGGCCGAAGCATAAGCCGAATTTAGACCATATTTGGGCATATACTTAATCATGCCGATGGTGCTAGTGGCAAAGGGATTTTTAAAAACCACTTCAATGCCGTACTTTTCGGCTCTGGCTACCAAAAAAGCTCGGAATTTATCATAAATAAAGCCACTTAGCATCCGATTGTACCGTTTTGAGCAATGCCTTAATTGCGCTTTCTTTTTACTAAAATCTAAATTCTCACAAGCAATGGGACATTGATAACTTTGGGCTATTCTGACAATTTCTACCACAATATCTCTTAATTTAGCTGCTACTTGTCCAGTAGTTCCCGTTGGGATGGGAAAAGAAAATAGGGTAAATTTACCTTCAGTAGATTCTAGATTTCCATCTCTTTTGATATAAACAACATCAATGGATTGAGCATTTAAGTCAATCCCCAAACAGCCATTCTTCACAGAAGAAACATAAGGAACAGCTTGAATATAAGTAGAAAGATGAATGTAACACTGGTCTTCTTTATGTTCTCGTCTAAAAATTTGTACTGTCACGGGTTTATTGGCTTCTAATGCGTAAAGTAAATCATGTTTGCGTTGCCCCGTTACTTCAAATTTTAAGGTTAAACTCTTCCCATAAACGTCTTGATAACAACGAGGAATTGTCACAGTAACGGTAAATAAATCTCCTTCAAGGTGATGAATCTTGGTCACAGGATTATTTCCATCTACAGACCCTTTACCCACACTGTAAAAGTTTCCTCCTCTCTTTTTTTGCCAATCAGAGTACCATTCTTCATGAGAACTATACCCATTTTCTTTTAAATTATGTTGTGCATTAAATAGCTTCTTTGATCCCCAGCAAATATGTAGTCTTGGGTTATTTATTAATTCTTCTAATTGTCTTTTCTTTCGTTCAATTCGGGCTAACTTAGATTTAACTCCTAACAGCTTTTTCTCAAAGTTACGAGTATTTTTTCGACTCGGAGACTCATAAGCCTTTTCTAAGTCAGTTAGAGTTTCTTTGACTTTTTCTAAGCCACTTTTTAGGTCGGTTTCAATTTGTTCTATTTGATTTTCTTGGGCAGTTACTAACTGGCCATAAACTTGACTGGTATTGGTTGCTAAACTATCTGCCCACGCCCACTGAATATTAAATTTTTTCTGTAATTGTTTTTCAATTTCAATCTCAGTTAATCCTTTTTGTCGGTCATTTAAGGCCATGCGTAACAAGCTTTGATAAGTATCTCCCCAATTTTTAAGGAATGGATGATATTCGATTTTCGCTTCAATCCCTCTCAGCATTTGATATACAGGCTTGTCGGTCTTTGCTTTTGACCGACTTCGCCGTGTTAGTCTTGCTTTCAAAGATTTTTGACGAGCCATAGGATTGAGATTTAACTAACTAATTTATTTTAACATATTTATAAGGGATCTGGTTCAGTAATTATCTTATTTACCTATTTTTTATATTTTCTTAAACCGTAAAGGCGACAGAGACGGTCTTTGACAGCGATTACTAACATCTTCACTTCCCGATTTTCAATCTTATGCATAAGTCTTAAAAATTGAGGGCGAGTATAATTTAAGCCTCCTCCAATTTCTTCAATCACTTCATCAATCACATAACCTCTAGCTAGACAAAATTGTTCCATCGCTTCTCGTTGACGGATTAAGTCTTGTTTTTGCTTGGGTGATGAAAATCTGGTATAAATAACTTTTTTTTTCTTGATTTCAGGTTTTTCTAAGTTTAAAGCTCTGTTTAAGTCTTCTTCGGTATAATAGCGATGTCCAGAAGGGAGTCTTTTTGCGGGAGGTTTCCCGTTTTTGTCCTAAATTCTTAATGTTCCGAGACTACGGTTAATTTTTTGGGCAAACTCTCTCGGCTTGTATCTTTTTTCTATAAGGAGGTTAATTGTCTACTAAAGTCTATGCTATCTTAGCAGGTTTTATTAGATTTTTGCCTCTAGAACAGAACAGTGAACAGTCAGAAGAGTAGTATTAAGATAGAATCACTAAGTCTGTCCCCTAAGTATAGCCATCATTGTCAATGAAACGTCCTAATCTGCACCTTCTCCTATACCAATGGAATCTGTTTCTTCCCATCTTACTCATATTAAGTTATCTTGGTAATTATTGGAAGCTACCCTTATTTTTTGGTGTCGATCTCCTGTTTGGCAGTATTTTTACCTTAATCATTCTTGCCTGTTATGGCATGGAATGGGGTGTTTTGGCTGCGATTATCGGAGGAAGTTGTACTTACTTGATTTGGCATCATCCTTTTGGATGGTTTATTTTAATTGGGGAAGCTATCTTTATTGGCGGGCAGTTACGTCGAGGATGCGAGAATTTAGTATTACAAGCAGGAATCTACTGGTTCTTCATTATTCCAGTCATTTGGCTATGTTATCGCTTTGGGGTAGGAATGGCAGAGATTCCATCGGGTGTTATTGCTTTTAAACAGGCGGTAAACGGCATTTTAAACGCCCTCATTGCCGAATTTATTGTATCCTATACCATCGTTTCTAGTTGGTTGAACCCCAGATTGAACCCCAATCTACGTCATCGTCAATTATCTTTAGAACAAACGATTTTTAATCTCTTAGTTGTCTTTATTATTTTACCATCTCTATTTATTACCTTAAGCCACGGCAATCAAGCGTTTAAAACCACAGAAGCAGAAATTCAAAGTGAATTGCAAGCGATCGCTAGTCCCATCACCCATAACCTTGATCTTTGGTATCAACAACATTATCAAGGCTTAGAAATTCTCGCTCAGAAAGCGATTGAGTTTAAGGATCAAAGAGAAGAGCAATTTAGAGAAAATTTAGCAATTAATCGTCAAATCATGCCCGCCTTTCGTCAATTATACATTACAGATGAGACGGGAGAGATTTGGCAAGCAGATCCCTGGATTTCTTCAGATGGACAGGAATTAATTGGGCAAAATGTGGCGAAAAAGCT
>JBFRWQ010000087.1:0-4331 GCA_051439665.1 Microcystaceae cyanobacterium
ATGCTCTGTCATCTGACGTTGTAAATTCGCTGCTTCTTGCGCTCCTAATAAAGGAATCATACGGGTTTTCGTTTTACCTGCTTCAGGATAACGAGTGAAGATAAGAATCGAATTACCGTTAGGTATATAAGATAATGATGTCATTCTCGAAAATTTAGCTCATAAGTTGGGGGGGAAAAGTATTAATTACCCTTTCCCCAATTTAATGTTAATTAAAAACGAATTTCTCTCATGGGAGCAGGAGTAGAGGGACGGACATAATCAGGATTTTCAAAAACAGATGTTCCGTAGGGGTTAGGTAAATCTCTAGTCCGAATTAGGGGATGTGCATTTTGTTGTTCCAACATATCCTTAGAGACTGAATTAAGTAACTCAGCATCATCCGCAATCATTCTATCCAGAAAAGAATTTTCCCAATGTCGCCAACCAAAGATTTTATTAGCTTGGCCTGAAATATTAGTCAGATCATAAAAGCGCCCAGTATCATTATAAAATGCCCGATTAATCATGTCGTTAGTGCTAATTCCTGCTGATTCATTGGTTTGAGCAGGAGGAACATCGATCGTAGTTTCTTGTTCCTGTAGGCGACTTTCTAAAGCTTCTAAACAAGAATTTAAACCTGCTGCAAATTCATCACGGGTTAAGAAGTTACCACCTCGATAGGTGCGATCAGGATAGCCTTCAATACAGCCATACTGTTCTACTAGGTTGCGTAGAGCTTCATAAGACCAATCTTGAAAGGTTACGTCCCGTAACTGGGTAATACTGTTAACTTGTGCGAGAGTTGCTCGATCAGAAGAAAATTGATATTGTGTGAGTTGATGGTCGTTTGCTTGAGCATGGGGAATGTTGAGAGTGGCAACCCCAATAGCTAAAGCCGTAAGTATGGGAAAGCGCTTGCTTAATCTTAAATTCATTGGATAAACTCCTCACTATAATGACAGGGTAGATAATTTCAGGCAAAAGCCTTGATCATGGCTGTCTCAGTTCCATTGATTTGTGGCATTTAGCTAAATTTTAGCGAAAAATTCCTGACTTGTCCTTAGCGCTTGACATTCAAAATAATTAAGTAAAATTAAGTTTGTAGTAAGCCCCTTGAGGCTAAAACCCTCATTTGTAATTATGCAATTAACCCATTAATAAAATTCATATTATTCATAAAAAGTGCTGTTTTGTGTCCTAAGTTACAAAATATCAAGGGACAAAAAGAATTAAATAGCAGTATCTGATAACATCTTGTAAGCTATCTAAGACCATTTATCGTTAATTTTCTCAATTTATTTCCATCCTTTGACAGCAGAAAACCTTTAGGAGACAGGCTCTATGGTACAAGTACCCACTAAAAAAACAGCAAAACTCAACAAATTTGAGAAGTTTAAGCAGGAAAAAGACGGATTAGCCATTAAGGACGAACTACAGCAGTTTGCCCAAATGGGTTGGGAAGCGATGGACAAAACTGACTTAGAACATCGCTTGAAGTGGGTTGGTATCTTTTATCGGCCTGTCACCCCAGGGAAATTTATGCTCCGTCTGAGAACCCCTAATGGAGTACTTACCAGTGATCAAATGAGTACTTTAGCAGAGATCGTACAACGGTATGGGGAAGATGGGAATGCAGATATTACCACTCGTCAGAATCTTCAACTCAGAGGAATTCGCCTTGAGGATATTCCTGATATATTTAGACGCTTAAAAGCAGTAGGAATGACTTCTATACAGTCGGGAATGGATAATGTTCGCAATATTACAGGCTCGCCAATGGCGGGAATTGAGCGAGATGAATTAATCGATACCCGTGAATTAGTACAGAAAACCCAAGATATGATTACGAATCAGGGGCAAGGTAATTATGAATTTACCAATCTTCCCCGTAAGTTTAACATTGCCATTGAAGGAGGACGGGATAATTCAGTTCATGCGGAAATTAATGATATTGCTTTTGTTCCTGCTTATAAGTACGGTGAGTTAGGATTTAATGTGCTTGTGGGTGGCTTTTTCTCTGCTCGTCGCTGTGAAGCTGCGATTCCCTTAAATGTGTGGCTTCCCCCCAATGAAGAGGTGGTTGCTCTGTCTCGTGCTATCCTAGAAGTCTATCGAGATAATGGCTCACGGGAGAATAGACAAAAATCTCGTTTGATGTGGTTAATTGACGAATTAGGGGTCGAAACCTTCCGTTCAATGGTAGAACAACAGATGGGACATTCTTTGCTAACGGCTGCACCTGAAGATGCCATTGATTGGGAAAAACGGGATCATCTGGGGGTATTTACGCAAAAACAAGCAGGATTCAATTATGTTGGTCTTCATGTTCCTATTGGTCGTTTCTACGCCCAAGATATGTTTGATCTCGCTCGCTTGGCCGAAGTGTATGGTGGGGGAGAAATTCGTTTAACAGTAGAACAAAATGTCATTATTCCCCATATTCCCGACGAAAACCTCGATCTGTTTCTGGCTGAACCCCTATTAACTAAATTTACCTTAGCACCTGCTCCCCTTGAGCGCTCGCTTGTTTCTTGTACAGGGGCTCAATTCTGTAATTTTGCTCTTGTGGAAACAAAAAATCAAGGATTAGCGATCGCCCGTCAATTGGATGAACAGTTAGAAATACCAGAAAAAGTCCGTATCCATTGGACAGGATGCCCTAACTCTTGTGGACAGCCCCAAGTCGCCGATATTGGACTAATGGGAACAAAGGTGCGTAAGAATGGCAAAACCGTAGAAGGAGTTGATATTTATATGGGTGGAAAAGTAGGAAAAGATGCTAAATTAGGTGAATGTGTTCAGAAAGGAATTGCTTGTGAAGATTTACCAGAGACTTTAGCTCAAATTCTGGTTGATCAGTTTGGGGCAAAACCAAAGGAATTATAAATTATAAATTATAAATTATGAATGTTTGGTAGGGTGGGCTTTGCCCACCTTATTTTAAATAAATTATGAATTATGAATTATGAATTATGAATTATGAATTATGAAATTTAGGATCTTATACCAAATCCGGTTAACAAAACCCAGTTATCACTCTCTGGCCAAGAATCTCCCCCCTCTCCCCACACTCCCCCATCTCTACCAAAACTAGGTTTTATAAGTCGGATTTGGTATTACCCATCTCAAACTTTGCCTAAAAAAGCTGGTAAACTCTACTGATTCCTACTCAACAAATAACTGTGGGATTGAGGAATTGATACTTAATTCTACCTTAGTTCCAACCTCTAATTGAGTACTAATAGACGTTCTAGCGTGCAATTGATGACCAGAAGGCATAGCAATACAATAACGGTACTCTCTCCCTAAAAATTGCCGATCAACGATAGTTAATGTTCCTGTTTCCTTAGCTGATACATTAATATCTTCTTGACGGATCATGATTTCCCCTTCTTGATTATTGTCTTGATGGGAAACAACTGTACAATCCAAAATGCCAATTTCTGTTTTCCAGCGATCGCCATGACGAAAAGCAGGTAAAAAGTTAGCTTGTGTCACAAACTCTGCAACAAATCGAGAAGTCGGATGGGTATAAATCTCTTCAGGAGTTCCCATCTGCTCAATCTTACCCTGACACATCACAGCAATTTTATCAGAAATAGCAAGCGCTTCTTCTTGATCATGGGTAACAAAAATGGCAGAAATCCCTGTTGCTTTGAGAATATGACGAATTTCGTGTCTTAAGCGCTGTCTCACTTGGACATCTAAATTACTGAGGGGTTCATCGAGTAAAATTAAACTAGGTTGGGGTGCAAGGGCACGGGCTAAAGCTACTCTCTGTTGCTGTCCGCCAGATAATTCGTGAGGATAACGGCGATTAAATCCATCTAGCCCAACTAATTGTAAAACTTCTTGAATTCTGGTTTTAATTTGACTTTTTGGCAAGGGAGGCTTTTGGGTTTTTAGTCCAAAGGCAATGTTTTCAGCAAGTGTTAAATGGGGAAAGAGAGCATAATCTTGAAAAACCATGCCAGTTTGACGGTTTTCGGGAGGAATAAACTTTCCTTTACCCGATACTTGTCTTTCTCCTATCACAATTGTTCCTTCAGATGGCTGTTCAAATCCCGCCACCATTCTCAAGAGGGTGGTTTTCCCACATCCTGATGAACCTAATAATCCTAGTAATTCTCCTTGTTCTAAAGAAAAACTGACCTGATCTACAGCAGGAACAGGATGAGTCGGAAAAAACTTGCTTAGGTTCTCAATGGTAAGAATTGGCGATGATATCATAGAATTTAAAACAACAATCTGAAGCTGAAACTCCCCATAGGAGTCTCCTTACTATATTGTATTTTAATTTATTAAGAATCTTTGTCAAGAATTAATTAACATTATGACATTATTACCAA
>JBFRWQ010000088.1:0-4730 GCA_051439665.1 Microcystaceae cyanobacterium
CTCAGGCGTTAATTGCTCATAAAGCAGATGCTTACTCCGTGGCTGTTTATGTTAATCGTGCTACTCGCTTACTAGGAGATGGATTAGCATTAGTTAGAGATATTGCAGCCGTTTTAAAAGATAGTCAAACACAAATTCTAGCAGCCAGCCTAAAATCTCCTCAAGAAGCCATTGATGCAGTCAAAGCAGGAGCAGATCATTTAACATCACCCCTATCAGTATTGTTAGAAATGACAAATCATCCGTTATCGGAAGAAACAGTCAAGGAATTTGCACAACAGGGCATAGGAATCTGATTTTTGAGTTCAGGTTATGGTCAAATTGGGATCGCCGAATCTACGGAAAATATATCTTAAGTAAGAGTAGAATTTTGCATGAATTTACGGAGTCGCTGTTATAATAGGTGCTATAAATTTTTTAGAGAGCAATATCATGGATAAAATTTTCTATCAATTAACCGTTTTAGCTACTGCTGCTTGTGTTGGTGTTATTTCCTTATCAATCCTCTTTCCTGCGAGTCGTCAAGCTAATACTTCCGCTTTGTCCCCCAATATGACTAATAACACAATCATTATTGATTCTCAAAATAATTAAGATCAACTTCCTCACAATAAAAAGTGTTAAATCCTCCTTCAGTTATTGAAACTGAGGGATTTTTTACAAGAAATCCTCATTATCTGCATCAGGATTTAAGGATTTATAGGATGGTTTTATTAATACCATTATTTTTGTCGAGGCGATCGCTTATTAGACCTCTTGCAGAAGTCAGGCAATAGGGAATAGGCAATAGGCAATGGGCAATAGTGGATCAAATTGATAGAATACATGATTAAATTGATTATCTATTCATTTGTGCAAGAGGTCTATTCTTTGTTGGGTTTCCTTATGTCAACCCAACCTACAGTTTGATGGGATGAGTTAGATACGATCGCTTTTTATATTATTCATAATGTGACCAAACGGAAACGACTCTAATCGTTTTAGTCTCATCATTCACCGAATAAACTAAACGGTGCTTAATATTGATTCGCCTTGAATAGTAGCCTTTTAGATTGCCAGAAAGTTTCTCATAGGGAGGTTGATAAGGATTAGATCGGATAATTTCCAGTAATCCTCTGACGTTATTGTCTAAATTAGCTGATTTTAGTTTTTTAGCATCCTTAAGAGCAGTACGACTAAATTCAATCTTCCATTCCATCTAAAACCTCTAAGAAATCTGCTTCTGAAACCCAATCATCAGCTTGTTCAGCTTCCCTAATTGATTCGACCAAATTAGGAATAGATTGCAAATAAAGTGTTTCCTGTAAACTTTCCCAATCATCCCTAGATAATAGGACAGCATCCCCTTTTTTACTGGTAATTATTCTTGGTAAATGGTCTTTATTAACTTCCTCTACTAAGCTAAACAAATTCGCTCTAGCCTGACTTGCATTGACAATTTCCATTGATTAACCTCTAATATGTACAATTAACTGTACCATATATAGCCTGTAGTAGGGCATCAAGTTATTTTTGAGGAATAATCCTTGGCTCTCCTACCTGTATCAGTCACTCAATCTAGTAGAGTGTGTTCGGTAAAACAACATTTATGCAATCAAAGGGTCAAGATTAGGTTACAGATTCCTTTTTATCTCCTGATCAGCTAAAATTAAGCTTGTATTTCTTGATTAGGTCACATCCCTACCTATTCTCGTTATTTTAATTAAATAAAGGCCAATTGATGTTTATGTCTCGTTTTCGTTCATTACTGTCGATTATCTTAATTTTGGTGACTACCCTATTAGTTAGCTGTAGTAGTCCCTCGGCTTCAAAAGTTCCCACCACCTATAGCGCTGAAAAGATCGAACAGTTACAAATGTTTATTGAACCTGTTGTAGCAGCACAAGAGCAAATGGAGATCCTGAGAGGATTTATTGCTGAGAAAAACTGGGTAGATACTCGCACCTATATTCATGGTCCTTTGGGACAGGTTCGCCTAGATATGGCTAATTTAAACCGCTCTCTGCTGCCAAAAGACCAAAAAGTAGCAACTAATGCAGCGAAAGAGTTTTTAGGCCATTTAGAGCGAATTGACGCAGCAGCAAAGGAAAGAAATACGGCAGTTGTGCAATCACAGTTTAGTGAAGCATTAAAGGATCTCAGCGCTTACTTAAATCTGCTTCCTAAAGCTTAAGACAAAACGACGAGGGCAATCTTAAGATTGTCCTTTTTTTTGGGTTTTATAGAGAAACGTTTGCTAAAAATTGAGAATTAAACAATGATTAATGGATTATTCATCGGTCTAGTCGGATTTTTAGGTGTTTTTTCAGGAAACACTCCCGACAGCCCCACTATTTATTTAACCGATTGGCAAGCGGCTAAGGTATTTGATGTTCCCACCGATCCTGATCCCACTGTAGAAGAAATTGTACAGCGCTATTTAACCCGCCTAGCTCGATTAGGCTTTGATACCTCTCGTCAAGGGGTATGGGTACAAAGTGAATGGGCAGAATTAGGAGCTAATGAAGCGAATATCCCTTTATCAGCAGCATCATTAACAAAAATTGCCACATCTCTGGCTGCTTTACAAAAATGGGGGACAGAGCATACCTTTGACACTCAATTCTACACCACAGGATCTTTAGAGAATGGTGTGGTATCAGGGGATCTTATTGTTGAAGGAGGAGATGATCCTCTCTTTGTCTGGGAAGAAGCGATCGCAGTAGGAAATGCTTTAAATAAATTAGGAATCAAAGAAATTAAGGGAAAATTAATTTATGTAAATAACTTTGACATGAATTTCCAAGATAATCCCCAAAAATCAGCCCAAGTATTACCACTGGCACTCAATTCAAACCGTTGGACTCCCTTAATTAAAAGCGCTTATCAAAATTTACCCCCTACGACTCCCCGTCCCCAAGTCTTAATTAGGGGAACAGTAGAATCAGCTTCATCAATACCAGAAAATGCAACCCTGCGTCTGCGCCATCAATCCCTAACCTTAGCGGAAATTCTCAAACAAATGAATATTTATAGTAATAATGTCATGTCTGAACAGTTAGCTCAAGCTGTTGGTGGTGCAAAAGTCGTCGCACGCACCGCAGCAGAAGCGGCTAAGGTATCCCCTGATCAAATTCAACTGATTAATGGATCCGGGTTAGGGGTAGAAAATCGCATTTCTCCTCAAGCGGCCAGTCAGATGTTAATCGCATTAGAAGCAAAGTTAAAAGATAATCCCATGTCTGTGGCTGATTTATTTCCCGTTGCTGGCAGAGATAAGAAGGGAACAATGCAATGGCGAGGGATTCCCCAAGGTGTTGCTGTTAAAACAGGTACATTGAATCAAGTTAGCGCTTTAGCTGGGGTGATTCCCACTGAAGAGCGAGGAGATGTCTGGTTTGCTCTCATTAATTCAGGTAGTGGAATTTTACGTTTTAGGGCAGAACAAGACCGTTTTTTACAAGAATTAGCAGAACATTGGCAATTAAACCCAGAAGAAAACCTAAATAGCCCAACCAGTGACATCTTTTTAGGAGATCCTCAACGGAATGTTGTGGCGATTAGTCAGGCTGAAACCAACTAGAATAAAAGAAGTCAAACTCGGATTTAATATGACTGCCTTTTTACAGCTTACTCCCCATGTACGTCGGAATCTGATTCTACTCTTTATAACGGCGCTCTTTTTTTGGACGAGTATGACTTGCCTACTGCCCACTTTACCGATTTATATTAGGGAAATTGGAGGAACACCACAGCAAGTTGGCATTGTGATGGGAGGTTTCGCCATTGGCCTCCTCTCTTCTCGTGTGTGGCTAGGAAAATTAGCCGATAGTCGGAGTCGTAAGTTAGTTGTCCTCATTGGTGCGTTTGTGGCAGCCACTGCTCCCATTGGCTATATGATGGTACAATCCATATTCCCTTTATTGGCTTTTCGTGCTTTTCATGGTGTCAGTATCGCAGCATTTACCACAGGTTATAGCTCATTAGTGGTGGATTTATCCCCTCGAAAACAACGGGGTGAAATTATTGGTTATATGACGTTGGCTGTTCCTATTGGGATGGCAATTGGTCCGATGGTTGGGGGATTTATGGTTAATTCTTTGGGCTTTATCGTTCTTTTTGCTTTCTCGGCTATATCTGCTTTAATTGCATTTTTATTAGCCAGTCAAATCCAAGAAAATAATCGTACTTTTGCTCAAGAGGAAGCAAGGGAACAATCCTTAACTCCACCTCGTAGCTTTCGCCAATTAGCACAGCAAAAATCTTTGATTATTCCTGCTTTTATTTTACTTTTAATTGGCTTACTATTTGGTACATTGATTACTTTTATGCCCTTATTTATTAATGATCTGGCTTTGGGCATTAATATTGGTTTCTTCTATACATTTGCTGCGATCGCTAGTTTTACAACTCGCCTGTTTTCAGGAAAAGCATCTGATTATTATGGTAGAGGGGTTTTTATCACAGGAAGTTTAGTTTGTTATGGTTTATCTATGATCTTATTAGCGACCTTAAATAATCCCCTTAATTTTTTCTTATCGGCTATCTTGGAAGGAACAGGAGCAGGTATTTTAATTCCGATGTTGGTTGCTTTAATTTCTGATCGTTCTCAAAGTAATGAAAGAGGAAAAGTTTATTCCTTTTGTATTGGAGGCTTTGATCTGGGAATTGCCTTAGCAGGACCTGTCATTGGTAGTTTAAATGCTTTGATTGGCTATCGAGGAATGTTTATGTTAGCGACTCAATTTGCA
>JBFRWQ010000089.1:0-7368 GCA_051439665.1 Microcystaceae cyanobacterium
AAGCGCTCAGAATATAACTCAACAAGGAAGTTTAACTGTCAATGATACCTTCACCCTTAATGCGACAGAGAATATTATCTTAGATAACTCTAACAATGACTTTAATACTGTATCTATCCAACAAGGGGAAAATGTTATCCTCACCGATATTAATGAGATTGAGATAGAAAACAGTCAGGTATCAGGGGAGTTGGAAATAAGCGCTCAGAATATAACTCAACAAGGAAGTTTAACTGTCAATGATACCTTCACCCTTAATGCGACAGAGAATATTATCTTAGATAACTCTAACAATGACTTTAATACTGTATCTATTCAACAAGGGGAAAATGTTACTCTCAACGATATTAATGACATTAAGATAGAAAACAGTCAAGTAACAGGGGAGTTGGAAATAAGCGCTCAAAATATAACTCAACAAGGAAGTTTAACTGTTGATGATACTCTCACCTTGAATGCGACGGAAAATATTATCTTAGATAACTCTAACAATGACTTTAATACCGTATCTATCCAACAAGGGGAAAATGTTACTCTCAGCGATAGTAATGAGATTGAGATAGAAAACAGTCAAGTAACAGGAGAATTGGAAATAAGCGCTCAGAATATAACTCAACAAGGAAGTTTAACTGTCAATGATACTTTAACTCTCAATGCGACGGAAAATATTATATTAGATGATGTTAACAATGACTTTAATACCGTATCTATCCAACAAGGGGAAAATGTCACTCTCACCGATAGTAATAATATTGAGATAGAAACCAGTCAGATAACAGGAGAATTGAGAATTAATAGTATAGGAATTACTCGCTTGACAGGTAACATTTTAGCCGAAAGCATAATAACTGATGCACCAGGAACAATAGAAATTGGTGCTATAATTAGTACCAGTAATGAACAAATCTATAATGATCAAATTAGTTTAATTAATGAGACTATTCTATCAGGAACTGAGCTAACTCTGAATCAGCCTTTACAAGGAGAGGGACAAGACTTAACGATAAACTTTAGTGAAACTGTGCAAACGAGAACAATTACGAATACTAATAACCTAACAATTATTGGTCAACAAGGAATTGATACCGAAAATCTTAGCGCACAAGGTGATATTTTCCTAGAAAGCGATCGCTTTGTTCGAGTGCGTCAAGGCGCTACTACTTCTGATATTAGTATTTTGACCACCGAAGGATCTAACATTACAATCACTCACGGTGAACCTATTTTTGAGGTCGGATCATCTCAATATAATTATAGTGGAACAGCCAATCAGATTAGTAATGGGCAAGACACAATTCCTGTTGGAACAACTGTAATGGATACTTTGGGCGTTGAAAATAATCTGATCAACTTTACCAATCCTCCTACCCCTCAACCTTCTAATCCTAACCCAGAACCACCGATTACAGAAGTTCCTCCCAATATAACTAATCCAGAACCACCGATTACAGAAGTTCCCCCTACTATACCTAACCCAGAACCACCAATTACAGAAGTTCCCCCTACTATACCTAATCCAGAACCACCTATTACAAACCTTCCTAGAGAGATAGCATCTCCAAACAGACTCCCTTCAATTACTAATCCTGTTAGTGTAAGCGAGGATAACCAAAGTGTATCTTCCACGGATTCAGACAGCATATTGAACGATAATAATCAAACAACCCTTTTCAGTCTCTCTAATTTGTCACAGATTAATCAGACAGAAAAATCAGTTAGTGAGGATTTTGAAGCTTTTCTAGGCGTTAATGCTGAAAAAACGGTTACTTTAGCAGATGCTCAGAAAATTATTCAAATGGGCTACGAAAATACTAATATACGAACAGGAATTATTTATGCAATTTTTCAGCCTTCCCAAGAAGCACAAACAGTTTGGCGTTATAACTCAGCCAGACAGACTCAAGCTGTTATCAGAGATCCCGAACATGAACAACTGGTTCTAATGTTAATCACATCAAAGGGCGCAGTCGTGCGTAAAAAGGTTAAAAACGTCACAAGACAAGATATTATGCAGGCCAAGGAGGAATTACAAGCAACCATACTCAATCCTCGACGACCAGATGCTTACTTAAAGCCTTCTCAGCAACTTTATCAATGGTTAATTGCACCATTAGAAACAGAATTAAAAAGCCGTGAAGTAGAAAATTTAGCTTTTATTTTGGATGCTGGACTGCGTTCTCTTCCCATCGCTGCTTTACACGATGGAGAGCGCTTTTTAGTAGAAAAGTATAGTATGTCGATCATACCTAGTTTATCCTTAACTGATTTTCGTTACAGTAGCCTACAAGGACAACAAGTACTAGCAATGGGAGCATCCGAATTTACTGACAAAAATTCTTTACCCGCCGTTTCTGTTGAACTATCCATCATCACTGAACAACTTTGGCAAGGGGAAAAGTTCCTAAATGAAGCATTTACTCTTAATAATCTCAATCAAACTCGCCAAAACAAGCCATTTAAGATTATTCACCTTGCCACTCATGCTGCATTTGAGGAAGGAGAATTATCCAACTCTTACATACAACTATGGAATGAAAAACTGCAACTTGATCAGTTAAGAAAACTGAATTTAGATGAACCAGCCGTTGATTTATTAGTATTAAGCGCTTGTCAAACAGCATTAGGGAGCAACAGCGCTGAATTAGGCTTTGCGGGCGCTGCGGTACTAGCAAATGTTAAATCAGTGTTAGGGAGTCTCTGGGAAGTCAGTGATGAAGGGACATTAGGATTAATGACCATATTTTATCAATCCTTACAAATATCTACGACTAAATCTCAAGCTTTGCGACAAGCACAACTCAGTCTGTTAAATGAAAAAGTTCGTTTAGAAGAGGGACAATTAGTTATGGAAGATCAACGATTTGAGCTTCCTCCTATATTTGCTGATCTTGACGATCATAATCTAAGTCATCCTTATTATTGGGCTGCATTTACCCTTATTGGTAATCCTTGGTAATCTAAAATCGCTTGTTTTGATGGGCAAAGCACTTATCTGTTGGGATGGAGAGAGGGAAGTCTTCATTCTCCCCACACTTCCCACACTTCCCACACTCCCCACACTCCCCACACTCCATATTTCATAATACTGTTTTGATGGGCAAAGCCCATCCTACTTACTATGTACCTGTAGGGGCATCCCACCGCAATGTTGCTATATTACGGATTCGGGAAGGTATCAATCGACTTTTATTGTGTAAAATTAGAGAGAGTTTGTTAAAAAAACTTAATCTTGAAGATGGAGTAACGCCTGATATCGTGTTTGTTCTCAATGGTTATGAATATCTACTAGGCTTCCTTTTAGCCTGTAGTCTTGTCCCTATCCTTGCCCTTACTGCCTCCAAATTACTACGTCCCAGTGGTGGAGGACCCGAACGTCGCACCACTTATGAGTCGGGAATGGAGCCCATTGGTGGGGCATGGATTCAATTTAACATCCGTTATTATATGTTTGCCCTAGTTTTTGTGGTTTTTGACGTGGAAACAGTCTTTTTATACCCTTGGGCAGTGGCTTTTAACCGTCTCGGCCTCTTAGCTTTTGTAGAAGCCCTCATTTTTATTGCCATTTTAGTGATCGCCTTAGTCTATGCTTGGCGTAAAGGGGCTTTAGAATGGTCTTAGGGTCAAATCCCTAACCTCCTAATGATAGAATATATAACGCTATTTTGAGCCATTATGACTTCCAATACAACGTTTGAACAGGAACAAACCGCAAAAATCCTTAATCCCATCAGTCGGGGACAGGTGACACAAGATTTATCGGAAAATGTCATCCTTACTACGGTGGATGATCTCTACAACTGGGCAAGATTATCCAGTTTGTGGCCGATGTTATACGGAACCGCTTGCTGCTTTATCGAATTTGCCGCCTTAATCGGCTCTCGCTTCGATTTTGACCGTTTTGGACTTGTTCCCCGTTCCAGTCCTCGACAAGCTGACTTAATCATTGTCGCTGGCACAGTTACCATGAAAATGGCACCAGCGCTTGTCCGTCTCTATGAAGAAATGACTGAACCTAAATATGTCATTGCAATGGGCGCTTGTACCATTACAGGGGGAATGTTTAGCAGTGACTCCACTACGGCTGTCCGTGGTGTGGATAAACTAATCCCAGTCGATGCTTATATTCCTGGCTGTCCTCCTCGTCCTGAAGCAATTATTGATGCGATCGTTAAATTACGCAAAAAAGTATCTAATGAATCCATTCAAGAACGGGGAACAGTGCAACAACAAGTTCATCGTTATTACAGCACTACCCATAATATGAAAATGGTTGCTCCCATCCTCACAGGTAAATATCTACAAACCGATACCCGTCAAGCGCCACCCAAAGAATTAACCGAAGCAATGGGACAACCCATTTCACCCGCTTTAGAAACCGCATCTCAACAAGGGGAGGAAATCGAACGTGGCTGAAGAAAATCCAACACCAGAAGCAACTGAAGAAAGCGCAGTTGTTCCCGCAGGGGAAGTATCTAGCTGGTTAACCGAAAATGGCTTTGAACATGACATTTTAGAACCCGACCATTTAGGAATTGAGTTAGTTAAAGTTGACCCCCAATTCTTACTGCCAATGGCAACCGCTTTGTACGCTTACGGGTTTAATTATCTTCAATGTCAGGGCGCTTATGACGAAGGACCAGGTAAGGAATTAGTCAGTTTCTATCACTTAGTTAAGATAACTGATAACTGCGACCAACCCCAAGAAGTGCGTTTGAAGGTATTTGTTCCCAGAGATAATCCCGTGATTCCATCTGTTTATTGGATTTGGAAAGCAGCCGATTGGCAAGAACGGGAAAGCTATGATATGTATGGCATTATCTATGACGGACACCCTAACCTAAAACGGATTTTAATGCCAGAAGATTGGGTGGGTTGGCCAATGCGGAAAGACTACATTTCCCCCGATTTCTACGAATTGCAAGACGCATATTAAGTCTTAGTGGGCGCACTGCAAGCGCCCCTACCTTCATTACTATTTAAAAGTTAAGAAAATGGCAAGCTACAAACTGAGTGAACAAGAGATTGAACTAGCCTTAACTCGTTTACCAGATTGGCAAGTTCAAGACAACAAATTAAGTAAAACCTTTAAGTTTAAAACCTTTGCTGAAGCGATGGGATGGATGGTTACAGTAGGGATTAAAGCAGATAAATTAGATCATCACCCTGAATGGTGTAATGTTTATAATCGGGTAACGGTTAATCTATGTACCCATGATTTAGGAAATGTAGTCAGTAATTTGGATGTAGAATTAGCAACTTTTATGGATCAGGTGATTAATCAATAATATTTGAAAATACCCCCTATTCAGGCTCTCCTGAACTTATGGTGATCAGTAAAATTTATATATCGTAGGATGGGTTAGGTACGAAGATAGCTTTTAGGAAAACTTTATAACTTTTGAGCTGTGCCGTAACCCATCACAGGCTAATTGTATTCTTTTATAAATTCTCCACCATCATGTCGGGAGAGCCAATATTAATTTATTTCTCCATTTGTTCCTGGTTAATGATGAGAGAAGTCGTTAACTGATATTTTTTTAAGGATGAGGCAACCGACTTTTTCTTCTTTTTTTCTACGACATCTTTCAGACTTATTTCAGTGAGTTTATGATACTTTAATGACTTGGCAAATTGAGTAATCATTTCGGTCGCACCTTCGGGAGATGTAAATTTTTGCTTCATCAATGACTTTAAGTCTTTCATTGCTTTTTCTCGTTCTTTCTCAATTTTTTGAGAGAGCTTTTTTAAGTCGTATTCTTTTCTTTGTTGACTTTCTACCACTAACCATCTTTGTTGAATTCCTGCATAGTTACTCTTTACTTCTTGCCATGAATAGCCTTTTACTTTACTCTTTTTTAGCTCTTCTTCTGACAAATTATTAACCCATTCTTTAGCCTCTTTGATGGATAAGGGAACTCTTGATAACCATTTTGTTCCCGACATTAATTGTAAATTCTTCTCGGTATATAAGGCACTATCGGCTACTATCATGGTGTTAAAATCAATCATCTCTCGATACTCTTGAGCAATTTTACCAAACACTGCTTTATCTTGCTCATTGCCATCAGCCACTCTTAGAAATATAGGTATTCCTCCATCTCCACTCACAATTAAATCCATGATAAATTGTTTTAAATCAGGTCGATGGTCGCGAGAATAACCCTTTGTTATTGTGATAGGTATCGGTTCAATGGGATATTTTTTTGATTTCTCAGATGAGATTAAATTGTAATGTTCATATTTCCCATGTACGGAAAAAGAAGTGGAGTCCAGATGAGAAAATTGAGTCGTAATTTGATATTTTTTGACAACGGCTAAAGCAATTAAAAAAAAGATTTAGGACAGCCCTACTTCATAAAGTTTATCCATTACTCTGCCAATTTTATCATCGTTTAAATATTTCGCTTCTACCCCTTTTCCTAAAAGATATTCAGTTGCTTTATCTTCAAAAAAATTCGGAAATAAATAGAGTGGTTGACTAATAAATCCTAAGCCATTTAAGATAATCCCTTTCACTACTTGACCAGCTGTTACTATTTCTCGCTCATCCACTCCTACCACTTCATTGATGATTTTTTCTAACCCCGTATCATCAATTATTCCGGCTATCAATCCTAAATGATTAATGGTTTTTACTTCTATTTTTGTTGAGACCATAATTGACTTATCCTACCGATTAAACTCACCTGTCTATTATCTCTTATTTTTTTGAGGTTTTCACCCTATCTTTTTAAGTTCTCTGCTTTGACAAGAGAACTTTGATTCTATGATTGAGTATTTTGACTTAATTGGAGAGCAATTTCCAGAGGTTTTTATTTTTCAGGCGATCGCTGATTCTCCTCCTTCTATACTACTTTGCCTAGTGCAAGTGGAAGTGCGGAATGTGGGATGTAAATTTATGGGCTGCACGAAAATTAGCCGTAGTTTTACCTCGTCTTTGGGAACAATATTTGAAGCAAGACGAATCCGCAAAAGTCACACCCAGTCTCGTTCAAAGAGACTTTCATCGAATTATTCAGATGATAGGACAATAGAGCCAAATCTCCCAAACACCGAGGTTTTTCCTCTGGACGGATTAAGGGTGAGAAAAAAGCTAAAAGAACTCGTCACCAAGTGATCAAGAAAACTAAAAAAAGTGCTACCCAAAATCAAAAAGCTTCCTGATTAAGCTAATTCTAACCTCATTTCTCAGTGATTTTGACGACTGGGGCAGAGGAACTTAGTCTATTTTTAATTAGCGTAAATTTTACGCTAACTGGCTTGCCTTTGTCCAAAGTCCAAGAATTTATTAGGGTTTGAGAGAGTAAATTGGCGATCGCCAATTTACTCTATTTTGCTTACTCAATTCTCTGAAAACAAGACAGTATA
>JBFRWQ010000090.1:0-3626 GCA_051439665.1 Microcystaceae cyanobacterium
GAGAAGATTGGAGGAAGATTGGAGAAGTATTCATTCTTCCCACACTTCCCACTCCCAATGGAATGATTTTATGAGAGATCAAAAACATAGGAATAATGTATTAAAAATATAACTTAATGAATAACAAAATCAAGCTAATTACCATATATGTAGGGGTGCAAGGCTTTCGCCCACACCAGATGTAGAATTATTCTGAAATATTAATTTATTATTAAGGAATTAATCAAAATAAGTGTGTTAAAAGTTAAAAGTTATTTGGTGTTTCTTTCAAACACATTATCAAACCAAAAGTATAAACAGAAGGTAAAAAACATGACCAAAATTAAAGTTAGTGCGCCTGGCGCATTTTCAGCAGTCGAAATATCCGCACCTGACTCAGTAACTGACGTTGCCAGCTATCTCTTAGATCTCGAAGCCTCAAATCCTGGAACAGAAGTCAGTGATTTTGCTGTTGCCATTGAAACAACATTTTCAGGTATTAACTTAACCTCCATTGGTCGAGTGAATGGTCTAAGTTTTTGGCGATTACGCAATGGCAGCGCTTCAAATGAGACTTCAACATTAGTAGCTAACAATGGCACCTTCATCGGCAACTACGGTCTAGTCGCTGGTTTTGATACCTATGTTATCTCAACGGCTACAGGTGGCGCAAGTAGTCCTTTGACCCATATTCTGACGACTGACTCCGCTTCCATAACAAAAGCCGCAAGTCCTGCAGATGCTACTACTAATGCTCCAAGTATTTCCAATACTGATGATTATGAGATTTTTGGTACAATTTTTGATGATACTCTAACAGGGGGTGACGGAAATGATACCTTGGTTGGTAACAATGGAAATGATAGTTTGGTAGGGGGTGCAGGAAATGATAGTTTGGTAGATGGTATAGGGGATGTTGTCTTTATAGGGGGTGATGGAGATGATCTATTAACAGATAATTTCGGAAATAATATTTTGATCGGTGGTAAGGGAAATGATACGTTAGCAGGTGGTGTAGGAAGTAGCATCATGACAGGTGATCAGGGAGATGATTTGGTGATAGGTGGCACAGGAAGTGATAGTTTAATGGGGGGTAGTGGAGATGATAACTTAATAGGTAACGGGGGAGATGACACCTTGCTAGGGGATGGTGGAATTGATCTCTTAATAGGTGGTGATGGGGATGACAATTTAAGAGGTAATAGCGGAAATGATACTTTAATAGGTGAGGACGGGGATGACACCTTGCGAGGGGGTAGCGGACGTGATAGTTTAATAGGTGAGGACGGGGATGACACCTTGCGAGGCGGTAACGGACGTGATACTTTGCTAGGGGGTGACGGGGATGATACCTTGCTAGGCGGTAACGGACGTGATACTTTGACGGGCAGGTTAGGAAGCGATATTTTGACAGGTAATAGTAATGATGATGCTTTTGCTTTCGATTTAGTTACTGTTCAAAACGATACGCTTAATGGAGCATTTGACACCATCACAGATTTTTCCTCTAGCAATGACACTATTGTTCTATCAGGAGGTTTAAACCTTGGAGTCGGCAACGTCACTTTTGCTACTGCTGGAAGTGACACGAATATACTCTATGATGGTGATCTATTTGCCGTAGCACTAAACGAAATATTGAGTGTAAGTGATTTTACTGTTGCTTAAAGCGTAAACGTCTGGTGTGGAGTGGGAGGCGATCGCAACCTTAGCCTGCGATCGCTATCCCTAACCCAAGTAAAGTCAAAAAATATTTTTTCCTAATTGATCGGAAGTGTTAATGGTGTCGGTTATGATAAGCAAATAGACTCAAAATTAAAACTGAAAATAAATTCGTGGTTTATTCTTCACTTTATCCCCAAAAAACAGATAATAGTTCATTAAACCCTCCTAAGCGCTTATTTTTTCTAGTAAAATTTGCCATACTAACCTTTCCCTTTGTTCCCAACTTAGCAAGCGTAGCCTTACTGACATCAATGGGATGGATAGCAAAGCGCTATAGAAAGGATATTGTGCGATCGCCGATCAGTCGAGGATTTGCCCTCTTTAGTCTCTGGTTAATCTTAACAACCATTTTTGCGGTCAAACCCATTCCTGCTTTAGAAGGATTAGGTAATTTCCTGCCTTTTATCTTATTTTTCACTCTCTATCGCTGTCTTTTTAAAACTTTTGAACACTTATATCAACTTGCTTGGTGGTTAATTTTATCCTCTTTACCCGTCACTGCGATCGGATTTTTACAACTCTTAGGTTGGGAAAGTGGGTCATTTTTACAGATTTTAGGGAGTAAAGTGGTGGCTTATGGCACACCAGAAGGAAGAATGTCATCCACCTTGATGTATGCTAATCTGTTAGCGGCTTTTCTGCTGACTCCTTTTATTTTAGCGATCGCTTTGGCCATTATTCATTACCATCATGATCGAGAAAAATCTGCCTCAATCTTAAACAAAAAACAGTTAATTTTAGGGCTTTCAATTATCTTAAATGGTATCAGTTTGATCTTAACCAATTCTCGCAATGCTTGGGGACTGTTATTCCTTATTGTTATCGCTTATTCTATCTATTTAGGATGGCATTGGTTACTATGGTTATTAGGTGGAGGTGCAACAGCAGTGTTATGGGCTGCATGGGGACCCTTTGGTAAACAACCCTTAAGACAAATTGTTCCCGCTTATTTTTGGGCAAGATTATCCGATGAACTCTATTCCGATCGCTATGTAACGTCTTATCGCACGACTCAGTGGCAGGTTGCCTGGGAAATGTGGTTACAGCATCCGTGGTTAGGGTGGGGATTACGCAATTTTACCCCCTATTATCAGATTCGCATGAATACCTGGCTAGGTCATCCCCATAATTTTTACTTAATGCTATTAGCTGAAATGGGGTTAATTGGAACTCTCTTATTTTGTGGTTTAATCGGTTGGATTTTAGGGCAAGGTATCTATTATTATAGACAGTTAGTCATCACTAAGAAAGATAATTACACAGAACAAACCTTACTCTTTGCCTATCTCTTAACTTTCTTTTGTTGTATGCTATTCAATCTTTTAGATGTCACTGTCTTTGACTTGCGAGTTAATTTAACCAACTGGTTAATTTTAGCAGCCATTAGTGGTGTCGTTTCTTATAAACAACAAACCCCAAAAGAAATATGAAACAAGTAATTATTGGTTTTTGTCTCTATCTAATCGGAATTCCTGTGGGGGTAGCGCTACCTCCTCCAGATGATTTACCCGAAGAAGTCTTAAGGACAGAAATCATTTTAGAAGGGCGATCGCCGATTAATGGTGAACCAGTTACGGCGGCTGAATATGAACAGCAAAAAGAGGAATTAAGCGAAAGTCCTTATCCCCCTGAATTAAGCGCTGACTTACAGCAATTAATCTTTTTATTGCGGATTCGTAAGATGATTAAAACTTTTACCCCTCTATAGTGCTACGCACAATTAAAAATTCACAACCAATCCCTGATTGGGTTTGAGAGATCGCCACTGTCAAACAACTTAATGGGTAGAGCTATAGAATCAAATTAACGCTCAATCTGCTAAACTCTCTTAGACAACTATTATATTTCCTCTTTTATGAAACTAAAATCCTTGGCGATCGCCTTTTTAACCAGTTTACTCTGTAGTCAATTTCCCCTTCCGA
>JBFRWQ010000091.1:0-2659 GCA_051439665.1 Microcystaceae cyanobacterium
ATCCTACGATGTATAAGTTTTGCTTATCACCATAAAGTCAGGAGAGCCGACTCGCAAGACAATAATACCAGTTATCTGTTGTGGAGGATAAACTCTAAGATCCGCAAAATCTAAGTCTAAGGTGACTAAAATTCTATTTTCTTGTTGACAAATTTCAAATAAGTTAGGATCTTTAAGATATTTTCATTTTTTTGAATCTTAATTCTCCTAAGAGTCAGTACGACGAATATTCAAACAACACCATTCTTTACGTTTCCAAAGCGCTGCGACTGACCAACCATGATTGTCTAGAACCTCAACAACATCTTGTCCTTGATCGATCAAAATGCCACTTAAAATTGCCCAACTTGTTGGTTTAGCAAGGGCAGATATTTGGGGAATAAGAGTGATGATCACTTCTGCTAAAATATTACAAACAATCCCATCTACCCCATCTGGTGTTGATTCTAGTACCTGTTCTACGCTACCTTGATTAATGACTAAAGATTTAGAGGGAATGCGGTTAATATGGCGGTTATTACGGGAAGAATTCACAGCAAGGGGGTCAATATCCACAGCAAAGACCTTATCTGCACCTAAAAGAAGAGAAGCAATCGAAAGAATTCCTGAACCACAGCCAATATCGGCAATCACATTGGTAGCTTGAGGTAAAGAAAGGCGCATTTCTAGGGATTCTAAACAGAGTTGAGTCGTGGGATGAGTTCCTGTTCCGAAGGCCGCCCCTGGATCTAACTTTAAGATCAGCCGTTCTGAGGTTTCAGGGGGGGTTAACCAGGCGGGATAGACTAGAATGCGATCGCCAATTTCTGTTGGATTCCAATACTGTTTCCAGCTATTACTCCAGTCTTCTTCGTCAATGAGATGCCAATCAGTTATGGGTTCTTTTGTTCCCATTATTAAAGCGTCTTGACGGAGTAAGAGAGAAAGGGCTGACATATCCAGTAATTGCCGTTTAATTAGGGGCGTATAAGCCCTAATCACTGCCAAGTCTTCTTTATTTTCTGTTGCTGTCCCTGAACAACCAAATTCACTCAACCGCCAAAATACCGATTCTTCGAGAACGGGATCACAGGTAACTTGAATTTCCCACCAACTATTAGACATCTTAAGTGTTAAATTTTCTGTTGATTATATCATCTTCTATCTTACACGAATTAGGATCTTTTTTGTTTTGTTATTTTGAGTTTCATCTTTAATTATAATTTTATTTTCCGCAATAATGCAGAGTTTTTGTTGTTTTTGTTTGCTAGATTTTTGTCGCTATCATGAAACAGTAATTCTCGCTAAAAGACATCGATTCCGTTAATTAAATCAATCAAATCAAGCAGAACAACTTACTCTCTAAGAAAATTAATACCATACCAATCACTTTTCCAATCTTTATATAGATTAATGCGCTCGCTGGTATTCCATTTGCACGCAAGCCCCTAACTCATCTCTTTAGGATGAATTACTATGATCTCAGAAACAAATTAAAATTATCAGAATTATTTAAGCAACATTATTGCATAGTAATTACTATAGAACTGATGCTCTAGTAGTTGGACGAGAAAACCAGCTTTGAATCGCTGTTTGTCGTTCCATTTTTGATTCTTTACCAAAATTCCATAAGCTTTCATAGAAGAAGAAAGACACCCCAGCATAATTCTGTTGACGAGTATAGTTAACTTGATTTTCTATCAGAGATAGGGGAGTTGGACGGCCTTTTAATCCTGATAATACGCCAATGGCAACGGGAATATGAGTCTTAGCTGTTTTAATAGCAGGTTGATTTAATTCTCGTTGAAAACTATTCATATTGTTCCGATAGACTTGAACAATTAGTTCTTCTATTAATCCCATTCTTTCCCATTTTTGCCAATCCAATAAATAGCAATTTTTCGAGAAAGTTTGAGGGTTAGGGGAGACAGAAACAAGCGCTTTAGGGTTCGCTTTTTTAATCTCAGTAAATAAATCTTTCATGTAATTGGTGATTTTTTGCGAGCGCCATTCTGTCCACTCTTTCCATCCAGGACGGTTTACTCTGCAATTTTGTCCTGTATTTAATTGACCATTCAACTTAGGAGGAGCTTTACCATTATGTTCTTTTTGATAAAGAGCAATTGTATAATCATCATAACCAAAGTCAGCAGGATAGCCAAAGTGATCATCAAATTGAATACCATCCACATCATAATTAGAAACAATTTCTATCACTAAATCAGTAATTAATTGTTGAACCTCTGGATGAAAGGGATTTAACCAAACCCGTTGATGAACCTTTCCTTCCCACCAAATAGTATCCCCATTTTCTCTTTTAGTTAACCAGTCAGGATGACGCTTGGCTAATTCTGAGTCAGACGGTGCCATAAAACCAAATTCAAACCAAGGAATAACAGCCATATTTTTCTGATGACTGTCAGTAATAATTTCTTTGAGCATATCCCGTTCTTGTAACCCTTCGGTGGGATCAATTTTTTTCCCGATCACCTTTTCAGCTACTTGACTAGGATAGAGGGTATAACCCCAATTCCAAACCGTCGGATAAACTGTATTAAAATTTAAGCGATTGAGGGTGTCAATGCTATTACTTAAGGTTTGAGCATCAAATAGTACCTCACTATCAATATTGGTTAACCAAACCCCTCGAATTTCTGACGATGGATTAACAGAAACAGCG
>JBFRWQ010000092.1:0-5169 GCA_051439665.1 Microcystaceae cyanobacterium
ACTCCCCAAAAGCTTCCCTTCCCACCTCCTCACAAGACTGGGATGGTGCGCCAGATGTCTCAGTTTTTCATGGACGAGCAGAAGAATTAGAAACCCTGAGAAATTGGGTATTAGAAGATAAATGTAGTTTAATCGTGCTGTTAGGGATGTCTGGTATGGGAAAAACCACCCTTTCTGTTAAATTGGCACAGCTTTTACAAGATAAATTCGATTATGTGGTTTGGCGATCGCTGCGTTCCCTTCCCTCCCTTGATCAATTGTTGTTGAATCTGATTCAATTTTTCTCTGACCAACTGAATATTCGTCTTTCTAGTAACCTAGAGGAAAATATATCATGATTGATGGAAACCTTGCAAAAATATCGCTGCTTAGTCATTTTAGATAGTTTTGATGCCATTCTCAGCCAAGGAGATTTTGCAGGACATTATCAAGAAACCTATCAAGAGTATAGTTTACTATTACGTCGTCTTGGGCAGCAATCCCACAAAAGCTGTTTCCTGTTAACCAGTTTAGAAAAACCAAGGGAAATATCCTTATTAGAAGGAGAAAGTTTGCCAGTTCGTGCTTATAGTGTAACTGGCCTAGGAAAATCAGCCAAAGAAATTTTACGAGCCAAAGGGCTAACCTCAGAAGAGAGATGGGGAATCTTAATTAAACTTTATAGAGGCAATCCCCTCGCCTTAAAAATGGTTTCTTCAACAATTCAAGAACTATTTGGGGGGAATGTGGCAGATTTTTTAGATATGAGTTCAACGGGAATTGTACAAGATATTATTCTCCTAGTAGAGCAGCAATTTGAACGATTATCGCCCCTTGAAAAAGAAATTATGTATTGGTTAGCCATTATTCAAGATGCTGTGGCGATTCCTCAATTACGAATCTTAGTACCTGTTTCTGAAATTGATCTGTTTACTGCGCTAAAATCATTAGGAGAGAGATCCTTAGTTGAAAAAATTTCGGGAAAATTTGGTTTGCAACCCGTAGTAATGGAATATGTGAAGAATCAACTGGTTCAACAAATTAGCCAAGAAATTGTTCAGTTTAGCGATTCTCAAGATCTTAATGAGTTGAAGCTGTTACGCAGCCATGATTTAAGTCGTATTCCCCCCCTAGACCAGCCAACTGATAGCCATAAGAATTCTATTCCTATGCTATTTCAATCGATGCAAAACATCAATCCGACCTCCAGCCAACTAATCTCTCTCAAATCTCTGATTGAACAGTTAGAAAATGTGGTTGAAGCAAATGTAGGATATGCTATCAGTAATCTAGCCATTTTAGCTCAACCCTGTTAGTTGAAATTTTCTTAGTTTCTAGTGAGGTCTTTATTATGTCCAACTTATCCTTGTCCTTAACTCCTGTTTTAATCGCTAGTTTAGTATCTTTCACCCCTTCTGTGGCTTTGAGTCAAACGGAAGAGATGTCCCAAACCCAACCCCAATTTATTTGTCAAAGCGAACAAACCCCACCCCAGACTGTGGCAAAAATGGATGGCGAAACAGATGTTGTTGTTACCTGGTATTCTGAGTATCTGTTCGCTGATGCTTCACCCACACAAATTTGTCAGGAAGTTGCCCAAACATTGCAACAGCGTCACAAGCGCCAGCAACCAAGTTCATTTGCTTATGAGGCTGTCAACTCAAAAGAACGCTTGGATGTATGCTTAGTTTCTGAAGAAGGGCAAAAATGTACTGAAGATGAGGCATTATTTAGCCTTAATTACAATTATGAAGAGCCAGCTAATTGTCTTCTAGAAAATACCCCTCCCACAAATTGTAAGCAAAGAAGAAGAACCAGAGGTGGCGTGTTAAGTGTCCCCAGCGCTGGTTACAGTCCTAATTGGTTCAACAGATTTTTTAGTCGGTAATTGACTAGATGTTGTCGGAAGCGCTGAACAGACCATTTGTTTTACCAGTTGCATTTTTGCCAGACTAGATGAGAAAACCAAGAATCTGCGAATCTCACCCCTCGTAGTTGCTTTAAGAGAGAGAGATGACCAACAGGCGCTTCCAGACTCCACTTAAATCCTTCTGGGTATTTTTTCAGCGATTTCTGTTTCTCCGGTCAATTTTTGCTAGAGTTTAACCAAATAAAGACTTAAAGAAACCCAGAATTTATTTGATACTGAAAATAAAATCAATATTTTCCTCTCTCAAATCTCTGATTGAATAGTTAGAAAATGTGGTTGAAGCCAGTGTTAGCTCAACCCTGCTAGTTTAAATCTTCTTAACCCTTAGCATGAGGTTTTTATGATGTCCAACTTATCCTTGTCCTTAACCCCTGTTTTAATCGCTAGTTTAGTATCTTTAACTCCTTCTGTGGCTTGGAGTCAAACAGAAGATATGTCCCAACCCCGATTTATTTGTCAAAGCGAACAAACCCCACCAAGGACTGTTGTACAAATGGATGGCGAAACAGATGTTGTTGCTACTTGGTATTCTGAGTATCTGTTAGAGAATACTTCTGCCACAGAAATCTGTCAGGAAGTTGCTCAAACATTGCAACAACGTTATGAGCGCCAGCAACCCAGTTTATTTGCTTATCAGGCTGTTAACCCCAAAGAACGCTTGGATGTGTGCTTAGTTTCTGAAGAAGGGCAAATATGTACTGAAGAAGACAGTAAGGTATTATTTAGCCTTAATAATAGATATAAAGAACCCGCCGATTGCATTCTAAAAAATAAACCGCCTCAGACTGATGGTTGTAAGCGTTTGCCCGATCAACTCCGAGGCAGTCTAGTAAGCGTACCCAGTGGTCGGGGCTATAGTCCTGGTTGGTTACGAATCTTTAAAATTGGTAATTAATTAACTAGATTTTGTCGGAAGCAACGACCTAAAGAAACCCAGAGTTTCCTTTGTCCTAAAAATCAATATTTTCCTTTCTCAAATCTCTGATTAAACAGCTAAAATGTAGTCGAAGTCAATGTAGGATCTGCTATCAGCAATCTAGCCATGTTAGCTCAACCCTGCTAGTTTGAATCTTATTAGCCCTAGCGTGAGGTTTGATATGATGTCCAACTTATCCTTATCCTTATCTTTACCCCCTGTTTTAATTGCTAGTTTAGTATCCTTAAGCCCTTCTGTGGCTTGGAGTCAAACGGCAGAAATGTCCAAACTCCAATTTATTTGTCAAAGCGAACAAACCCCACCCACGACTGTTGCGCAAATGGATGGCGGAACAGAAGTTCTTGTCACTTGGTATTCTGAGTATCTGTTAAAGAATACTTCTCCCGCACAAATCTGTCAGGAAGTTGCTCAAACATTGCAAAATCGTTACGAGCGCCAGCAACCCAGTTTATTTGCTTATGAAAAATCTATGACTCACTGGGATGTATGTTTAGTTTCTAAAGAAGGGCAAATATGCACTGAAGATGAGGTATTGTTTAGCCTTAATGATAAGTATCACCACGAGCCAACTAATTGCATTCTGGCAAATAAACCCCCCCCCTTATTGTAAGCGAAAAGTGAGAGGAGGTGTCCTACTAAGCATCCCTAGTGGTCAAGGCTACAGTCCTCCTTGGTTAAAATTCTTTGGAGAGGGTAATTAACTAGGTTTTTAGTTAAAAAATGTGGTTGAACCCAATGATAGGATCTGCTGTTACTAATCTAGTCATTTTAGCTCAACCCTGCTAGTTTGAATATGTGGATAATTAACTAGGTTTAGGAAAAGCGCTCTTTCAATCCAATAACATTACCAGTTGTACTCTTGCCAAACAGGATGAGAAAACAAAGAATCGGCAACTCTTACCCCTCGTAGTTGGTTTAAGAGGGGAAGATGGCCGACAGGCGCTTCCATACTCCAATTAAATCCTTCTGGGTATTTCGTCCAGCTATTTCCGTTCTTCCAGTCAATTTTTGGCCATAGTTTGACAAAATCACGCCCTAAAGCAACCCAGAGTTTCCTTTGTACTGAGAAGCCAAATTTTCCTTCTGAATAAACCCACCAGAGGGAGTTAATCGTATGGATATCTATGCTAGGGAATTGTTCAACTTCTGTAAAATAGACCCATTTTCGTTGCAGCGCTGTTTCACCCGCCAATTCGCAGAATTTTTGACGGGTAATACTATCGGCTGTTTGAAAATCCTGTTGAATCAGTAATTTTTGTAAGAGATGGTAGTCAATATTTTTGGCAGATTTGAGGGGGATTAGACCATAAGGAAATGTATCCTCTAAAAAATCTTGGATTTTTGGCTTATCTTCTACTTGAACAAGATATTGATAGGCTTTACCTACCGCCACATTGAGGGGATTTGCTTGATGAGACTGGATAAAATCCTGTAAGGCTGTTAACCCTTCTTCCCCTGCACTGGCTAATTGGGGAATGGTTTGTAGTTGTTTTTTCTCAGACTCAGTTGAGAGTTGACTGACTAGGGTAGCAATCTCTTCTGATGACTTAGGAACTGAGACGGTGGGTGGCTCAGTCATAGTTATTCCTTCTAACTGTGTATCTGTATCTTTACTAACTAATACCATTCTATCGGACGGTTTACAAGATGCCTAAAAAAGCTACTCAGTCATGAGAGTAGCCTTATCCGTCTATTTGGCTTGCCAATTATTGATAGTTCCCGAAAAAGTAGCTAAATTGCTTTATAAACTGACTTTTTTTAGGATAATTGGTTAACTAATATCCGTTTTATGCTAATTTACAGAAGTTTAATGAGAAATGAAACACCATTAAATAGACTGAGCAAGTTCCTTGACTATTCTAACATCGCTTCAATCCTCTTAATCTCTTCAGGTGTAAGCTCAAACTCAAAGATTTGTAGATCCTCTTTTATATGTTGTTGATTAGTCGTACCATTCAAGGGAGCGATCCCAATTTGAGTCAAAAAGCGATACATAATCTGCGCTTCACTTACTCTATATTGTTTAGCCAATTCAAAAAAAGTCTGGGAACTTAGCAGATGTGGATTAGCGGTAAGCGTCCAGAAACTTTGATAAATGATACCTTGCTCTTGACACCAGATACGAAGTTCCTTATCGTAGTTGGTTTGGTCATAGAATCGATTCTGGACAATAGCGGGTTTGATTTGAGCATCAGTAAACAAGCGCTTAAGAAGGGGCAATTCATAACAATTACTAATACCCAATTGTCTCACTTCTCCCTGCTCATAAAGGCGCTCCATTGTTCGCCATGCTTTTAACAGTTCAGCATAAGGAAAGAGAGGG
>JBFRWQ010000093.1:0-4921 GCA_051439665.1 Microcystaceae cyanobacterium
TAGCCAAATTGACTATGCTGGCTCGGTCTTACTGTGACTTGTTCCATTCCTTGTTGGCGATCGCCAGAGGGAAAGAAACGCAGTGACTGAGACATTGCTTGTATAGAAAAGTTGGTATCAGAGAGGGTTTGTTGGACTCCTACACGGGTAGGACTCTGGTTAATGGCGGTACTAAAAGCAAGAATTGCTTCGTAAGCGGTTGCTGTTGGCCAATTGATCTCTGCACCCCATTGTTGACGGGCATTTTGAACAAATTCGCTATTTTCATGGGGTTGGATATGCCAAGGAATAGCTAAAATTATGTTTTCCGCCAACCTACCGACTATTTCTAAGGTTTTGGGACTACACAATTCAGGTCCGCCTAAAATGGGAAGCTTTTTCTGGTTGACTTGTATAACCTGTAGAGACCGATCAAGGGTTTGACTATCGTTGGCAATCATAATGACCTCTGCTTTGTTGGAGCTTGCTTGTTTTAGGGACTGAGTGGCACTAAAATCGGAACGGGAAAGATCATATTGCCCAACAATTTGACCGCCACCAAGGTTAACGGCTGTGATAAACTCTGTTTTCAGAGAATTACTATCACTACTGCTGGAATCGTAAAAGACAGCTACTTTCTTTAACTTTTGCTGTTGTAACATTTGCTCCCCTAAAGTTCGTCCTGTCATGTAATCACTGGGAACAGTGCGAAAGAGATAGGGACTTAAATTAGATAGCTCAATAGCAGTGCTAACGGGAGAAATGACGGTTAATTGATTCTTTTCATAAGTCTGCATGGCACTTAAAGTTACTTCACTATCACCATGACCAATTAAACCTAAAACTTCAGTTTTTTGGCTTAAATAATGGGCAATCTGTTGACCAATTTCAGGAGCGCTGTGATCATTAATGATTAGGATTTTGATTAAGCGTCCCCCTGCTTGGTTAATTTTTGCCTGACCTTGTGCTATACCCCGTAGCATTTCTTGAGCCATATTGACATTCGTGCTAATGGGAAGAGACACAGCAATAGTATAAGCTGTTTTGTCACCTATTCGGGCATTATTAAGATAAATTAAGGTTTCTGGGTCATTGGGTTGCTTTTTTAATGACGCACTGAATAAATTGACCGCTTGCGTATAATTACCTTGACCAAAGGCGGCTACTCCTAATTGCTTCTCTGGTGTCATCACCGCAGAAATTAAAACGTTTTCCCCTTGACTTAATTGCAAATTTGTGGTTTGAGAAATCTGAGCAGATGAGTTAGGTTGGGGAACATAATTTGTCATTAAATGATGATTTAAGCCCCAAGACCCTGCTAAAGTGAGTCCTGTAACGCAAGCAAGGGTTAACCATTGTTTTAAGCTGGAAGGAAGGTAACAAGACTGATTAGTTTGTTTGAATGGCTGAAAGTTTGGCTGATAGTTACTGACGCAAGATAGAACAGAAGAATTATTATTGAGAGCTTGCATCACTTCCTTAGCACTTTTAAAGCGATCGCTCCCATTTGGAGCTAACATTTTATTAAGAATCTCTGCTAGTTGGGGGTTAATCTTACGATGCTGTTGCCATTCCCACTGCAAAGTATCAGGGTTAATCAAGTCGCCAGGTTCTTTCCCTGTCAGTAAAACAACAGTTGTTGCAGCTAGGGAATATAAATCGCTATTTTCCTTAACAATTCCCCTTTCCATTTGCTCAGGGGGCGCATAACCCATTTTTCCTAGCACCGTCCCCACCACACCAGAGAAGGTTTCAGTGGTGTTCAAAATTTCTGGTAACTGAGATTGAGCTTTTGAGGCAAATTCTTTAATACTTCCAAAGTCAATCAGAACTGTCATTCCATCTGAATCTCTAAGAATAAGATTATCTGGGGAAATATCCCTATGAATTACTCCAGAAGAATGAATATAGTCTAAAACAGGGAGTGTTTGCCATAATAACAAACTAGCTTCAGCAACAGTAAACTCTTTTCCTTGTTGCAATCTTTGATTCAATAATTCATGATAGGTTTGACCTTCTACATAGTCTTGTGCCAGTAATAAACGTCCTTCTCCTTGATAATCAAAGCGGAATAGTTCTCTAAATCGAGGAATTTGACAATGTTTGAGACGATAGAGGGTTCCTGCTTCTCTTTCAAAGAGTTCCTCTGCTTTTTCTAAAGCATAAGATCCCCGTAGTTGAGGAGCAAATTCTTTTAGCACACAGGGTTCATCAAATCGGTTCGTATCTTGAGCGAGATAGGTACGGCCAAACCCTCCATGTCCGAGTTGTTTAACGATACGATAGCGATCGTTAACACAATAACCAGAGGTTAGACCAGTATTGATCAAAAGGTTCATCATAGGAGAATTTATGAGCATCAACTAAGCTATGATTTGGTACTGCAATAGGGATGGAATCACTAGGCTTCGATTAGGACTTTTCCTGAAGCTTTGGCGATACAAGGCAGAAAATGACCTTTTTCACATTGGGGTTCATCCTCATAGGTTACTTCTCCCTCTAGCAGCCGTAGTTTGCAAATACCACAAGATCCCATACGACATCCAGCTTGGAGAGAAATTCCCTCTTCTTCTGCAACGTCAAGAATAATATCCTCTTGATCACAGGTGATTTCTTTCCCTGAGTTTTGAAAGACTAAGACAGTAGAATCTGAATTAGATGGAGTTTGATGTGGAGAAAATTGGACAATTTCTGATTTAGAAGTAGAATCTGACTGACTTGCTTCAGATGTTGCTTTTGTTTTCCGTTTTTTTGCACCACCAAAGCTTTCTTCGTGATAGTTTTCTGAAGGAAACCCTAAATCAGTCAATAAGGTTTTAACCCCTTTCATAAAACCATTAGAACCACAGACATAAACAGTTCTCTGTTGAAAGTCAGGTGCAATGGTTTGTAACAACAATTCATTCAATCGTCCTTGGTATCCTTGCCAAACTTCACCAGAAACCGAACGAGTTAGGGTTAAAGCTAACTTAAAATGGGGGTATCTTGTAGCCATTGACTCTAATTCATGGCGATAGATAATATCTTGAGGAGTTTTTGCGCTATGGAGAAAGACGATATCAACATCCGCACCTGTATCGCATAACCAGCGAGACATGGACATCATAGGAGTAATTCCACTTCCCGCCGAGACAAATAGTAGTTTTTTGGCAGGATTTTCGCCACAGGTAAAATGACCCATTGGTACATTAGCAGTAATTTCTGAACCTACTTGAATATTGTCATGTAACCAGTTAGAAACCAGTCCAGGAAGTGCGTCGGGTTGATCACTGGGTGCTGGAACTCTTTTGACCGTAATCTCAAGGATATGAGGGCGAGAAGGACTAGAAGAGATTGAATAAGAGCGAAAAACTTTTGAATCGTTAATATTCAGATTTAAAGTAATAAATTGTCCTGGTTGATAGGAAAATGAGGTCGGAGGATTAGCAATCAGACGAAAGGTTTTAACATCATGGGTTTCTTCAATCACTTGAAGACAACGGAGAGTTAATTCTCCTTCTGTCCAAGTATTTTGTAACGTGGGAAGAGATGAGGATAAAGATGAGGAAACATCTGTCAAAATGATGATATAATCTCCAATCCGTAGTAGATCATCAGGGGTAAGGGGAAGGGGTTGGTTGATTTCAACTTCGCATCCATTCAGTTTAGACCCATCTGTACTACCTAAATCAGAAAAGAAACATTTTCCCTCTTGTCCCCAAATTTTGCCATGAATTCTGCTAATTTCAGGACTATTTAGCACTAAAGTACAACTAGGATGGCGACCAATGAGACAGTCTTGACCTATTTCGAGATCAATTTGTTGGTCTTGAAATTCAGCGATTTCTGTGTTAATAACTTTGAGTTGAAGTGTAGTAACTGACATGATTGAACTCCAATTTAATAGCAAGGGAATAGGGGGAAGAGGGAAGTGTGGGAAGTAATAACTAGCTTTTCACTGGTGACTAATTACTGTTTTTTTTGGATCTAATTTGGGTAATTTGGTTAGATAAGGCAGATTTTCTAGTTTTGGAAGGTCTGATTGTTGTTTTTGCTAAGGCTAAACCCACATCATTTTGAGCCAATTGACCAATTTCAGGAATGACTGAGGATAAAACTTGGTCATGTTCGTCATTGCTAATGTTTAATTTGTCTCGCAAGGATTTAAGTGCATCTCGGCTTTTATCGGGAGAAAACCGTTTTTCTGATAATGCTTCCATTAATACACCTTGATAAACGGATAGTCTTTCTTGTTGAGTCACACTGGGTAAAACTTGCGTTAGAATTTCTAATTGATCAGGGTTGAGATCATCAAGAGAACGACCTTGAAGAATATTAGAAAAATCTAGGGATAGCTTTTTGAGTTGACGACGCAATTTATAAGCAATGCTTTCTCGATTATAGTCTTCAAAACTGCGTCCCCAAGTTCGATATAACCACAAGCTACTGACTAAAACAACTCCTGCATTAAAGGTAAATTGAACCGCAAAGGGAAGGCGTAAAATTTCGGGTCTGCCTCCATAAATAAAGAAAAAATTAAAGGCAATAAAGGTACAAAGGGAGAACATTTTATGGATAGCTTGTTGACGATTTGTGTTAGGATTATGCCGTCTTAGATAGGTAGTTAAGGCTTTTTCAATTTGGCTACAGATAAAGCAGGTAATCACCACACATAAGGCCAAGGTTAAAGGAGAAGCAACTAATTTAGGAATGGGAATTGGTTGTCCAAAAAGATAGAAATCTGGCTTAAATAAAGTATTAATCAATCCTTCTTCGTGAGTCCAAGCACCAGAGAAATAGTACCAGAAATTCCCCGAATAGAGATAGTAGTAAATGAAATAGCCAATCACTAAGCCTAAGTAGCCATATTGAACTAATTTACGCCCAGGTTTATTGAGTTCTTCCCAGTAGTTTTTCTCGGAGTCAATATCAAAACAAGCGCTTTTACAATTGAGACAAGCAC
>JBFRWQ010000094.1:0-2745 GCA_051439665.1 Microcystaceae cyanobacterium
AGATAAGCTTCGTCGGTGGAAATTTTACCATTGCTATGCAATCCAGTTATATATTCAACTTTTTGCCCAAATTCTTGTAAATTGGCATTAAATAGTAAGTAGTCAGGGGTAAATTTGCCCCGATAGGGATATTTGGGGTAGAAAAAACCTTGCTTGCCATCAACAGGTGGTAAGTTTTCCATGATGTTGCTGATACTTGCTTTCTTTTCTATTGTAACATTTTCATTTAAAATTAACCTAACCTTAACCTTACAATCAACATCCTGTGTTCAAATGATACCAATCGGAACATCCGTCAGAATTCTGTATCCAAGCTACGCAGCAGGAAAACGAGGACGAATTGAGGGCAGAGAAGGCTCTGGTCGTTATATTGTAAGGTTACAGGAGGATGTTCTCAGAGAAGATAAATTTCCCTTAGTTTTATCCTTAGAAGTATCTGATTTTGAGTTAGTTCATGAGCAATAGTGTGTGACAATTGAACAACTCAATCTCTTTTATAGTAGAGGTTTTCATTCTTCATTCAGCTATAAGATTCATCCTAATGGGTGAAGTTTTTTTGCTAGTCACTTCGGCAATCTATTTAGTAAAGAAAACTGTACTCCTCTTGACTGAATCCTCATTGAAGCCCTTATCTCTGTTTATTCCGACTATGCAGCAGAAACCCTACCTTGGGAGTATTCTCATGGTAGCGCTGGCCTATTGGCTTAGTGGTTTCTTCACACTGAATGTGCTGCAAGCAGGAATTACAGCTTCTCCCCTATGGTTACCAGGGGGGATTGCTTTAGGCATCTTAATATTTAACAATTTTAACCTATTATGGGGCATTTTAATCGGTGATTTCTTCTTAATGCTCTATTTAAAGGAATCCCAATTAGTTGCCTTTAGCTCTGCTGTTGGAAGTACTTTAGCCATAGCGCTTGCTCTGATTCTTCTACGTCGCTATCATTTTTCTCCTAGTTTAAACCGTTTACGGGATGCGATCGCACTTGTTTTGATTGGTGCAATTCTCGCTCCCCTTGTTAATGGAAGTTTATATTGTTTAATTAAAGGGATTTTTACTGGCTTTAATAGTGCTCTTCTCAGTAAATGGTTTTTACTGTGGTTAGGAGACTGTACAGGGGTTTTAATTGTTACACCCTTAATTTGTTGCCTAAAAATGCAATGTTGGCGACAAGCCCTATTTGGGGAACGTTGGTTAGAGGGAGTCACTTGTTTTAGCTCTCTTCTAGTAATTAGTGTGATGGTTTTTACCTCACCCTTTAGTGATCAATTACTGACAAATGGGGGCTTAATAACGGCTCAATATCTAGAATATTTACCCTTTCCTTTCCTCGTTTGGGCTTCTTTACGTTTTCAAATCTGTGGCTCAATTTTAGGAAGTTTAATTGTCACCAGTTTTGCCATTGCAGGAACATTACAGGAAGTAGGAGCGTTTGCACTACAAACCCCCAACCGCTACATGGCAATTTTACTGTTACAAATTTTTATTACTCTGATTACCACTACTGCTTTACTCTTATCTTCTTCAGTGACGGAAAGAAAACAAATCACCGAAAAATTAGGACAAACCTTAGAAGAAGATCGTTTGTTAAGCAAAATATCCCATAATATTCGTCAATCCTTAGAGTTAGACAAAATTTTAGAAAAAACGGTTCAAGAAATTCAGAATTTGCTAAAAACAGATCGCACCTATATTGGTTATCTCACACCAGATAACCATCTACAAGTACTAGCAGAAGCGGTTAGATCTGGTTATCCGTCTCTCAAAGGATGGCAATATCCAGAGACATTTTTACAGGATATAGAAGGGGTTTTACAGAGTGAAAAAACAATTATTAATAATCAATTAGAAAAAATAAAAATTACGCCAGCGATTAAAGATTTTTTACAAACTTATCAGATTCAAGCATCCTTAATTGTTCCTTTGCAAGTTAATCACCATCCTTTAGGAATCTTAGTTGTCCATCAGTGCGCCTATTCCCGTCAATGGCAAGCATCAGATATACAATTAGTGGAAAAACTAGCTACTCAGGTTAGTATTGCCATTCAACAAGCACAACTTTATCAACAAGTCCAACAGTTAAATAGTAACTTAGAAGAACAAGTCAAGGAAAGAACGGCTCAACTTGCTGAAAAGATGGAAGAATTGCAGCAATTTTATGATATGCGGATGATTTTTTTACAAGGAATTGCCCATGATTTAAGAACCTCTATGATGGGACTTTCAATGCTGTTAAATCATTTAAAATCTCCTGCTCAAACAGAGATTAATCTAACCCCCAAGTTGTTAAGTAAAATGATGAGCAGTTGCGAGCGCTCCTTAACCCTCATTAATGCCCTGTCTGAGGAACAATTAGCCCAAAAAACAACGATTAATCTTCATCGTACTTCAATTAATCCCGACGAATTTATAAATTCCCTAATCACTCAATGGCAACCCCTTGTAGAGACTTATCAAGCAACTTTAATTCCTCAGATAGAAAGTAACTTACCTTGTGTTGAGGTTGATCTAGTTCATTTACAACAAGTCTTCGATCAGTTATTGCAAAATGCACTAAAACATAACCCCCCTGATCGTAAAATTACGATTGAAGCTCGACAACAAGGCAATGAGGTAGAATATGCGATCGCAGATGATGGTATTGGTTTAACGAAAGAGCAACAAGCACAACTTTTCAAATTATATGTTCGTAGCTTACATAATAAGCATTTAACAGGGATTGGACTCGGTTGTTATCAAGCAAG
>JBFRWQ010000095.1:0-10717 GCA_051439665.1 Microcystaceae cyanobacterium
TAGAATTGGGTAATAAGTTTTCCCCTCAATTTGGGGTGGATTCTAATGCGAAATATGACTCTTTGCGTCCGCCACAACCAGAGGTGGTAGATGCTATGTTAAACTCATGGCAAAATTATGCCAAAAAACCTTCACAAGTGGTCTTAGTGGTTGATTCATCGGGATCTATGAAGGGAAGCAAATTATCATCGGTACAGCAAACGTTAAAATACTATATAGATAGTTTAGGCAAAAAAGAACGAATTGCCTTAATTGATTTTGATTCTACGATTCGTCCACCTGTGATTGTCGAAGGAACACCAGAAGGAAAAGCCAAAGGGTTACAATTTATTAGTTCTTTAGGGGCTGGTGGGGGAACGAGTTTATATGATGCAATTTTAGCAGGACGTAATTGGTTACAACAAAATCTTGATCCAGATGCGATTAATGCGATTGTTGTCCTTACAGATGGAGATGATTCGGATTCCAAACTATCTTTAGCTAAACTAAATCAAGAGTTAGAGAAAAGTGGCTTTAAGTCTGATCAACGGATTGCAGTTTTTACCATTGGTTATGGAAATAAAGGCGATTTTAAGCCCCAAGTTCTCCAATCTATTGCGGATGCTAACGGTGGCTATTTACGTCAAGGAACTCCTGATACCATTGCTCGCATTTTGTCCGATTTACAGTTAGAATTTTAGGAGTTGTAAATATGCTAAAACTCGCCAATCCAATATACTACCCTATTGCCGTTGCTCTAGGAGGAATTACCTTAGTCCTTGGGGTGCGTTTATTGCGAGTTCCTAACCCCATTATCATACCCAGTGCAGTGGGGGTTACGTTACTCGGTTCATCCTTCTTAAAATCCCAGGAATTGGATGCAGAAGGACAGTTACAAAAGACCTTAGAACAAGAGTTAAAAGAGATGGAAACGTTCAGTGAAACCCTAGTCACTCAAAGTAACAAAATTCGCCAGGAAGTTAATCAAAAATTGGCTCAAGAATCAGACTATTTAGAGACATTGGTGAAAGTGGAACAGGTGTGCGATCGCTTTAGCGAAATCCCCACTAAAATTCGTCAGCTTACCCAGAAAATGGCTCAGAAAAAATCTATTTTATCTTGGGAAGAATTAAGCCAAAAGAAAGCAGAAGTTGAGCAGAAAATCCAAGAAAGTAAGGGAAGCGCTCGTCAACAGTTAGAACAACTTTCCGCTACCCTTACCGAAAATTTACAGCAAGTTCAGCAGGGAATCGATAGTCGTCAGTCTCAGGTGATTTATCTTAACACTCTCGTTCAAACTTCAGCAGGTACTTTGCAACAATTATACAATACTTTGCATAACTATTCAGGTCATAATTCTGAGCAGATTGAGCAAATTAACCAAGCGCTACTAAACATTGAAGATCAACACAATAAACTCGAACAGTGGTTCAATTAAAATAGGAGTTAAAAATGACATCTCTTAAAATAGATCCCAAAAAAGATCAAAATAAATCTGCCCTGTTATCAGGTATTATTGGACTATTAGCGGTTGCCTTAGCTTATGCTCCCTTACCTGGTGTCAATCAGAAAATCGTTGTCGTCAGTGGCACAGAATTAACTGAACCCCTCCAACAAATTAAAGAAAAATTTGAACAAGAAAATCCCAATATTACCCTTGAGTTAGAATTTCAAGGATCACAAGATATGATTAACAAATATGTTGATCAAAAAAATGAGTTTACCCCTACCGTTTTAATCCCTGCGTCGAGTGATAAATTAGAAGAACTAAAAAAGCGATTAGCAGCAGAAACCCCTGATCCTTTTTATGAGACTCCCCAACCCATTGCTAAAACCTTTTTAGTTGGGGTAGCTTGGCCAGAACGAGGACAAGTAATTTTCCCTGATGGACAATTTCGCTGGCAAAATTTAGAAGCTGCCATAAGGCAAAGAAACTGGCAACAAATTGGGGGACAATCAGATTGGGGAAGTTTTGATTTTCTGATGAGCGATCCCACCCGTTCTAATAGTGGTCAAATGACCCTCAGTTTATGGTCACAAGCTAAGTTAAATAATAGTAACCCTAACTTTAGTGATCCTCCCCTCGAAGCGCTGTTTTCTGAGATTAAGCGCTCTGTTTATTTACCTCCTCGCTCAACGGATATTCTACTCCAAGAATTTATCACCAGAGGTCCCAATGATGCAGATATAGTAACCGTTTATGAAAGTATTGCTCTTTATCGCTGGCAACAATCGGGTTTAAATAAAGGGAAACCCTATCAAATTTATTATTTAACACCAACAATCGAAGTGGTTGCGGCGGCTGCGATTATGCGTCCTCAAGTGAGTCAAGGACAAGCTAAAGCAGCACAGGAATTCATTAGTTTTATTCGTCAACCCGCACAGCAAGAAGTCTTGATTCAGTATGGTTTTCGTCCTGTAGTTAATGATCTTGACTTAGCCTCTGTTCCCAATAGTCCTTGGGGACAAAATATTCCAGGATCACAAATTAACCCACCCTCTCAACTAGAGTCCCCCCCATCTCCTCAAACCATTGGCGAGATACTTCGCTTATGGGAGCGAGTTCGTTAAGAAAATCTAAAGATTGACTAGGTAAATGTGTTAAAGTGTAGAATCGTGTGACTATTTTATTGTACAAGTTAGATAGAAACCTCCATATCAGTCAAAAATTATGCTAACGGTGGATGTTAACCAGTCTCCAACAAATTCAAAAACTGCCACCAGTCATATTCTTGTGGTGGAAGATGAGGAAGTGATTCGTGACATGGTTGTTCTCTCCCTTCAAGAAGAAGGATACGAGGTAACAGCCGTAGAAAATGGGCAACTTGCCCTAAATTTGTTACAAGATAGGGGAGAGGATCAAACAGGATCTTCTTTCGATCTTGTGGTTTTGGATTTGATGTTACCCCAAGTTAGTGGCTTAGATATCTGCCGTCTATTGCGTTATGAAGGGGATATTGTGCCGATTTTGATCCTCAGCGCTAAAGCCAGTGAAACAGATCGGGTATTAGGGTTAGAAGTGGGAGCAGATGACTATTTAACTAAACCCTTTAGTATGAGGGAATTAATAGCAAGATGCCGAGCTTTAATCCGTCGTCAAGGATTTAGCACTTTGTCTAATGTTCCTGTGCGTAAATTCCGTGAAGTCGTTTTATATCCCCAAGAATGTCGGGTTACAGTACGAGAGACAGAAATTAACCTCTCCCCCAAAGAATTTCGTCTGTTAGATTTATTCATGAGTTATCCACGTCGCGTCTGGTCACGAGATCAGTTAATCGAACAAGTATGGGGCGCAGATTTTCTAGGAGACAGCAAAACAGTCGATGTTCATATTCGATGGTTAAGAGAAAAAATCGAACTCGATCCCAGTCAACCCCAATATCTGATTACTGTTCGTGGGTTTGGCTATCGCTTTGGTTGAGCCAGTTGAGCGATCGCATTGACCAACCAGATAGAATCAAGAGGTAAAAATATTGATGATTGTGGGATTAATCATCGGTTTAGTGATGGGAATGGGGTTATGCTTGTGGCAGCGCTACCGCTTAAAGGCTCAAATCGCCCAACTACTGACTTTTTCCCCTGACATTGAGGATCTCGTCTCATCTTTGTCGATCATCTCTCTGGTTAATCGAGAAATCGTACATTTTAATAAGCTACGCAATAAGCAAGAAATAGCCCTACAAGCATGGCAGCAAGTCCTAGAGCAAGCTCCCATTGGTTTTTTACGAATTGATGCAGAAAATCAACTGCTGTGGTGCAATCATGCAGCTAGAACCTTATTACATATTGATCGCTGGCAACCCTACCAAATTCGTCTGCTCTTAGAGCTTGTTCGCTCCTACGAATTAGATCAACTTATTGAAACAACTCGGTCCCAACAAACCCCTCAAGTACAAGAATGGTTATATTATCCCAGTACCTTTTCCGTTGAAGAAAGCAATATAGGAGAAATAGAGATGAATATAGGCTCAATTGCCCTGAAAGGGTATGGTTATCCTTTATCAGGTGGTGAAGTGAGTGTTTTTATCGAAAATCAGCAGCCCCTAAGAGATATAACCCGTTCTCGTGAGCGAGCAGTTAGTGATCTCACCCATGAATTGAGGACTCCCCTAACCTCCATCTCTTTACTAGCTGAAACCTTAGAAGGTCGCTTAGATTTGCCAGAAAGCCGTTGGTCACAGCAAATTTACGAGGAAGTCGCTCGTTTAATTAGTCTAATTCAAGAATGGCTTGATTTAAGTCAACTAGGGGAAGATCCCTATCAACATCTTAATCTTGAATCCTTATCGATTCGCAGTTTAATTGATGCCACATGGCATACCCTTGAACCCCTTGCTCAAGAGAAAAACCTCACCTTAAACTACCATGAGTCAGAAGAAGTGATCATTAACGGCGATCGCAGTCGATTGATTCAAGTGTTCCTTAATTTACTGGATAATGGCATTAAACATAGCCAGATTGGTTCAGAAATTAGGGTTATTGTGGTAAATGAGCGCTCTGATCAGATTAGGATTGATTTTATTGACCAAGGCTCTGGGTTTGCCACTAAAGATTTACCCTATGTGTTTGAAAGATTATATCGGGGGGAAGCGTCTCGTACTCGTCAGCAACAACCTAACGAAAAGAGTATCCGACAAGGGAGTGGGTTAGGACTTGCGATCGTACAACAGATTATACAAGCTCATCAAGGATCAGTGTCTGCTAAGAATCATCCTGAGACAGGAGGCGCTTGGTTAGAGGTGATTTTGCCAAAATCATGATCAAAGATTAAGCTGTTTTGAGAGCGTAATAGGAATTGATTTCTTCATCAGTTAACTGGTAGGGAGAGATAGGAGGCAGAAGTTAGAAGCATAGAATGAGAGTCTTTAAATATGACCGTTTAAGCGGATTTGATGTTACTTCTATTTATAGCAAGGAAATAGTTAGTTAGGACATTTTAAAAATTTACACTTACTGGCATCTTATATCAACCGCCCTGCAATAAATTGACAGGGCTAATAAGGTTCGTTATCTAAAGATAACTAAAGACGAGAAAATAGATAAGGAATTCTAGTTCAATTTATTGAACGCTATATATTAGCCTTGAAATTAATTTCAAGGCGGATGTTGTGAAGAATGCAATATCTGAACTATGCTAAAAGTTGATGTCCTAAATATTCCTTTATCTATCTTGCTTTGCATCAAGAACTTGAAAAAAAATCAAACCATGTCGCAGCCTAAAAGTTTATTGGACTATTGTGAAGAATAACCTAATGAAAATGAGCCAGGCACTAAATTCAGTTGAGTTTTCCCCCCCAAAGATACACAACGGACAGTTAATTCTCCTTTGGTAGTAATGCCAATAATTTGAGCTTTATTGCCCTCAATTTCGATATATTGATCACGATAGGCAAATAGTTGCCAGTAGTCTGATAGGATAGGATTAATTCCTTCATTTTGATAGCGCTGATAACTATTAGTTAACCCTTCAACAGTGAGTATTGCTAATTCATTTAAAGAAGAAATAGACCTTAAAGATTGTTCTTCTAGATAAGACTTTAACGCAATTCCCACAGAAGGAACAGGATTTTCCCAATTAATTCCTACTCCAATTACAGCATAAGTTAATTGACCCTTTTTAACACGAGTTTCGGTTTTAATTCCGCCTAATTTTCGTTGATTTAATATTAAATCATTCGGCCATTTTAACTGAACAGGTATTTGATAATTTCGTAATATTTGAGCAATTCCCACCCCACTTAATAGGGTTAAATGGGGCGCAGAATCAGCGCTTAAATTTAAGGGTAAGATGAGGGATAAATAAAGCCCCCCTAATTCAGATTGCCAAATCCTTCCCCATTGTCCTCTTCCTGCGGTTTGTTGAGCAGCAATTGCTACCATTGGTGCTTTTTTTCCTTGCTCTAAATATTGCCATAAGAGTTGATTGGTTGAGGTAATTTGATCAAAATAATAGATAGGAATTTCTTTAAATTGAGTAATAGTCATAGTTAAATTAATTGGTGTTTTGCTGATATAAAGTTTGGTAATGTTCGACATTTTGCTTAATTTTTTGCATTGGTAAGCATAGATTTATGTAAAGTAAACAAGCCGTATGACCTTCTTTTAATAAGGTTTTCCAGTCAAGTCTATGATTTTTATATTCATTTGATTTGTTTATAATTTGTTTATTTTCTGGATGTAACTGTTTTTGTTGGTCATAGTTATTTTTTCTTGTAATTTGATAAATTTTGATTACTTTCGGTAAAATAAGGCTGACCACACAATCATATAAAATATGTCCCTTCAAGTACCAAAAAGTATCTTCTTGATTCAGATGAAAGTCATTAATAAGTTCATTTTTAATTCGTGTTAAATCTATCTCACCATATTTTTTATTAATTTCATGAACTAATTTATTTATTCTAACTTGTAAAGCATTGAGTAAATTTTCTCCATTGTTTAATAAAGTATCCTCGTTAATATATGATTGATTAATTCCTAGAAGAGATATTAAAGATTTATTGTGTAGCAATTCCTCTTGAATTCTGTTTTTTCTAAAATAAACTATATATAATAATAAAGGATAGGTAATTTGTGAGTAAAGTTTAAAGAACTCAAGAAAACAAAACTTTTTCTCTATGGGTAAAGATACCTTTTCTGCAATAATATTTAAGTTATAAGGAAAAATCTTATAATTTTCAATTGAATAAGTATAGGTTTGAAAAATATAAGGATTACTATTAATTGTTTCATTTTTGAGTAAATAATCTAAATCACTATCAACACAGATAATTAAATCATATCTGACTCTATCTACATTTTTGAGAACTTCTACTTTCCCATTCTTAAATTGATTATCTTGGGAATAGGGATAAAAATTAATTCTCAAGTTAGGAAGAAACAATCTAAACACATCCCCCCAGAAAATTACATCTTCTAACCCTTCTACATAAGCAGTGATGTCTTTACCTAGTAAAATATTCTCTCCTGTGCGATAGTCAGCATCGATAAATTCTTCCATTAGATTGACTCCTTGATAATATCTTCCATTTTAGTGATTTTATCATTCCATCCCTTACTAAAGATCCCTGGTGCGTGTGTTGCAATAATTAATTGACAATTCTCATTTAGTTGTTGAATAATGTTGATAAGTTGCAGTTGCCATCCTAAATGTAAAGATAATTCTGGTTCATCCATTAGGACAATGTAAGGTTTATTCTCTTGGAGTAAAATTGTTAAGAGGATGATCAAGATTTGTTTTTCTCCTGAAGAAAGTTGATAGACTGAGATGGTTTTATTGTTATTTTTACGAAAGATAATAGAGTTTTCTGCATCAAAGTCAATGGTTTTACCTGTATCGGAAAATAATTCGTTTATTTTATCTAAGAACAAAGTCTTTTTGGCGTTAATTTTGGTAATTGTTCGCTCTTTTTCGACTATCCAGTCTCTCAACTGTTGTAATTCTTCTTGGGTTGCACTATCTTGGGTTGATAATTGTTTAATCTTTGTTTCCAGTAATGCAGTTTCTTCTTTTTCTCGATTTCTCAATTTAAGTAAATATCCTTTAAAGTCAGCCATTAAATATTTAATAATAAGATCTAATTCTGTTTTAATCTCATCATTTACTCCATATTTTATTCTCAAGTAATTGATCTCATTCCAATTTTTTATGTACATATCGAATGTACTAATTAACTCAAGATGACATTTTATCAATCCATTAATGTTATCTTCTATATTTACATAACCATCGACAACTGATGCTGTGATATAACCTTGATCAAAATTTAATGCAATTAATTCGACTTTTTCTGTTAAATTTCCTTTATTTACTTTTGTTTTAATTATTCCTTCAATCAAATTTAAAATCGTTGTTTTACCCGTTCCATTTCTTCCCACTAAAATATTAACATGGGGATCAAGATGCCATTCAATATCAATCTCACCCCAAAGCTTTTTAATTTTAATTGATTCTAAATAAGTAACTTGTGAATCTTCCATAATCAAATTAAATTGATTGAAAAGGTGATTAAATGTAACAATGACTAATTTTGTTTAACCCCAAAATCCATTCCTGTTGCATTTTCTAATTGATCAACAAAGTTTTCTGCTTTTGAGCGAGAGGTAAAACTAGCAATTTGAGTCTTTCCTGACTTGTTAATTAAAGCATCACCACAATAGCGATTTCTAACCGTACTTAAGGCACTAAGATCACCTAATACAGCATACCAGACTGAACCACTACCAGAAGGAGAACCACAAGTCGGTTTCCAATTATTAGAGGGTTGAGTGGGTTGGGGGACATAAACAATACTAGGAGTAGGAGAAGGTTGGGGGATATAGACAACGCTAGGGGAAGGAGAAGGAGATGGTGTGGGTGAAATACTAGCCGTGTTTATTATAGAGGCGAATTAATGGCGATCCGCAACGCGGATCTGGCGAAGCCAGCGCACATATTAGAAAAAAAACAAAATCATCCCACAAGGATGCAACGCCAGAAAATGTGTCTAGTAAACCTCAAACCCAACCAAGATTTGAATTATGTTAATAATCTTTTTGATAATGGTGAGATTAAGCCTGTGCTAGATGGTCCTTACCCATTGAGTAAAGTGCCTGAAATGATTCAGTATTTTGGGAGGGGCAAACATAAGGGGAAAGTGGTTATCGAAGTTCATCCGTGGCAATAACCCAAACAGATCCTGATCAAAGAGAACCGATGTTAGATAAAGGCCAAAAACGAAAGACAGCATGACCAATTAAATTCTTTTGCGGTAAGAACCCCCAGACATGGGAATCATTCGAGTTATTACGATTATCTCCCATCACAAATAGCTCCCCTTCAGGGACTTTTAAAGTGGGAAGATTATAAAAAGGGGGTTCTAGGGTATATTTCTCTTTCAGGGGCTGATGATTTAGATAAACTGTCCCCTGTTCCACCGAAATGATATCCCCTGCTTGACCAATCACACGCTTAATAAAAGCTTGATCTTCTTTGTATCCTTGGATTTGTAAAATTGATGGGGGATGAAACACCACAATATCCCCTCGCCGGGGTGGATGAAAATGATAGGACAATTTTTCCACGACAAGGCGATCGCCGATTTCGAGGGTGGGTAACATGGACTCTGAGGGAATGAAACGGGGTTCAGCTACCCACATTCGCAATAAAAAGGCTAAAATAAGCGCTATTCCTAAAATTCTCAGATTTTCCCACAATGATTCTCTCCAAGTGGGGGCAGAATTTTTCGGTTCTTGGGTCATACAGATTCAGAATTTAGGCTAACTTGATAATACCTTTTAATTATAGTTAAAAACGGTAGGTAAGCCCGATTTCCTGTACCGATTCATCCAACACTTTACTCCAAACAATACGGCCAGGAGACCATTCTTCTCGGAAAAAATTGATCTCACAGAGTTGGTTTCGACTTAATGGGGTTGTAGCAAAAACGAGTAAAGCCATTCCACCAAAAGATTCATTGACTAAGAGGCTAAATGGTTCAAAAATCTCCCCTTGCTCGTCTCTTAGTCGCAAACGAATGGGAATTTGATCCGTATAACAGGTTCTAGGATATCTTCTCTGTTCATCAAAAGGGGAGTTATGAGAAGAGGAAGATGATTCAAGGTAAATATGTTCTAAATTATCAATTGAGCAGGATTGTGTATGAGACGGGGTAGCCATTGTTCTTCCTCAAATTCAGTAAATTATCGGAGCTAACTTGATCGTAAACCCATCATTATGTCTCTAAGTTCAGTATTTTCCGTAGATTTAGGGTTAATTGAGGATAGGGTAATTAAAACTAGCAGAAGATATAGGAAAACAGGGATTTTAGATAGGACTTCTCTAACTTAAATTATAGGGGAATATTCGGTTAAATGCAAATCAAGAAACAGTAAAATTGCTTGATAGGAAGCGCTAACTGTCCATATTTTTGACTAAGTACGGGTAATCCACCTTATTCGACCACAATACACCATTGATGTAATTGATATTCCACGCAACTATTGGCAATTAAGGGATCTTTTTCGACTATTTTTTGGGCTTCTTCCAGAGAATTTGCCGTAAATAGCAACATTCCACCTTCAGACTCTTTCCAGTACCCTGTTTTCGCTTGGTGTCCTTGTGCTATTAATTCTTGAATATAAGCTTTATGACTGGGAACATATTGATCAAAAATGTCTTTAGGGACAATTCCTTGCTCAATTTTGACAAACCACGGCATATAATTGAATTTTTTAATCTAAAATAAGAGAATCATTTTTATTATAAACCCGAAAGTAACCCTTGTAAATTATGGAAACTGAGAAAAGACGATTTTTTATAGCGCTGTTACCTCCCCCTGATGTGCAACAAGTCGCCAACCAGATTAAAGATCAATTTGAACAAATTTACCACAGTAAAGCAGCGAAAAAATCCCCTCCCCATATTACCCTACAACCGCCTTTTGAGTGGGAATGGCAGCGCTTGGAACAATTAACTCAAGTCTTAGAAACCTTTGCTCAAACTCACCCGATAATTCCCATAAATTTAGATGGTTTTGGGGCATTTAAACCTCGTGTCATTTATCTTAATGTTATATCTAATTCTGTTCTTGTGACTGTACAACATGAGTTAAGTCAAGTCTTAGAAACTGAATTAAAGATTGTTGATCAAGTTGGCAAAAATCGTTCCTTTTGTCCCCATTTAACCGTTGCTTTTAGAGATTTAAAAAAGTCAGCTTTTAAGGAAGCTTGGCCAATTTACCAGAATCAATCATTAAAG
>JBFRWQ010000096.1:0-7922 GCA_051439665.1 Microcystaceae cyanobacterium
CATCTTGAAAGAAATATACACCTGTTCCTAACCAATCATAATCATTAGAACTAATATTAAAGCCTCTGTCAATAATTACCGAGGCTATGTCTGTGTTAGTCCCATGATAACCATAGACTTTTAGGGGATTGTTCATTTTATTTTTATTCTATTAAATGTCTCTTTTCATTATATCTCTTATTACCCTGTCGGGACATAGCAGTGTTATGTCCAATAATATTATGCTTACCCACACATAATTTAATCAAGGCTCAAAAGGCAAGCGTTCGCATTTTTCATACTCTATTTTGAATCCAATATCTGAAAAATTTAACGGTATTCAATCCAAACAAATTCAAGGCGATCGCTTCAATTGGGTTGAGATGAAGTATTATTAATTAATCGCATTAATAAACGTAGTCCTTCGTTAACGGCTGCTGAATTAGGAAAAAGTTTAGCCACATCAGGATCAATTTTGACAGTGATAGATTCGTTATCGGGATCTGATTTCATCCCATGACGCACCTTAGCTGATGCTAACATTTCGGGAGTAATTTCTGGACAATCTGATAAATCAATATCTTCATCATCCATTGCGTCTAATCTTGTCCAATCAGTAAGAGATTTGTTCAAAGTAGGTTCGTTGTTCATATTTAGTTCCTTTTCTAATGGAGATAATTCTGAGGGTTCTTTTACGTTCAGTATAGACCACAACTACCACCCGTCCTTGTAATAAACCTAATGCTAACCATCGTTGTTCACCATAATCCAAGCGACCATCTTCAATAATAACCGTATTATTCTCAAAAATGCTTTCTACATCCAAAAAGTCAATGCCATGCTTACGGATGTTTATAAGTCGCTTGTTTTCGTCCCATTCAAATTTCATTATTCTAATATATACTAAAAGGCGAGTGCTCTTTTAAAATCCTCATTCTTCCTTCTGCCTTTAGCTATATCTCAAAATGTAACAAAATTATCATTTTTGTGATAAATTTCGCTAAACTATTGATAGATTCCCCTTTTGAGATGCCCTAATTAAACACGTGAATACTCACTCTTCTCTTTCTCCCTCTGTTGCTCAAACTGAGCGCTCATCGGATAGCACCCAAGCGATTCAATTTCAGTGGTGTTATAAGTTTCAAGATGGGAGCCAGTTAATAGGAACAATTACAAGTAATCCTGAGCAATTATCGGCAAAATGGTTAAAACAACAGCATATAGAAGCAGATTATCTTAGCCAAGATGAAAAAACAGTTCTTTTGCACTGGGAAGATTCAGATTTTGTCTGTTTTGATCTAACCGAAGAAGGGGAGTTATTGATTATTGCCTCTAATGATAACTTTGTGGGTAATAGTATGTGCTTAGTTTGTAGTCCCATTCGCTCTCGTGCACAGGTAACAGACAAAGAAAAAAAATGGGTAGGAGAAGCTATTTCGGGTGATGCTTGGTCTTTAGAGGGCAAAGAACAGGTAAAAGCCTCTCAAAAAGCAGATCTGTCCTTAGATATGAATATTATTCCCGTTTTCCCTTTCTTATCAGTTAACCTAAGTCTTCGTCCCCAACAGTCTCCCACCACTTACCAGTGGACCTATTTTCCCTACTATTCTTGGTTTCCTTGGTTTCAAGCTGTTTCCGTCTCCCCTTAAGTATTTTTACTGTATATATAGCTAAATACAAGTTTTTTTGCTAAGATGTATTCAACAGGATAAATAATATATTTGCGTTAGATTAGAGACAAATCTCGGATAAGTTCAATGCAACAATCATAGTCATTCGTTGTTCCAAGGGGAACTACTGTGGTTTTCCTCAGCCTATGATTATAAGTCAAATCTATCATTTGTAGAGTGGGTTAGAGGAGATAATTTCCCTCTCTGAATTTGATGATTCACACAGAAAACCGACTCAAGCAGCTATTTATGCTCTAACCCACCACTGAGTAACTGTATTCCTTGATACATTATTCACTATCAGATTAGAAATTCCATAGCGCTGACTTAGCCGTTTGTAAATTGTATCCTTAATCCTGTATCTTATACTCTTATGCCTAGACCTTCATCCAGAGAAACCGTTGATCCTGTACGCACTTACCTTAAAGAAATTGGTAAAACCCCCCTCCTAAAAGCAGACGAAGAATTAACCTTTGCTTATCAAATTCAAGCAATGATACCCCTATTGGAAAAAGAACATCTAACACCAGAAGAGCAAAAAATCATCGATAAGGGGCAAAAAGCCAAGCAAAAAATGGTTGAAGCTAATCTGCGTTTGGTGGTTTCTATCGCTAAGAAATATCAAAATAGAGGTTTATCTCTTCTCGATTTAATACAGGAAGGAAGCTTAGGATTGATGAGGGGGGTAGAGAAATTTGATCCAGGGAAAGGATTTAAATTTTCCACCTATGCTTATTGGTGGATTCGTCAAGCTATGACAAGAGCGATTTCTGAGAAAAGTCGTACCATTCGCCTACCTATTCATATAACAGAAAACCTCAATAAACTGAAAAAAGCGGTTCGTCAGTTAAATATTCAGTTAGGCCGCAAACCAACAGAAGAAGAAATTGCTGAGGAAATGGCCATCTCAGTTGATCAACTACAGTTTATTAGACAAGCTTCTTTTCGTAGTGAATCACGTAGTTTAAATTTAACCATTGACGATAATAATACTGAACTAGGTGAACTCTTACCCGATGATTCTGCGTCCCCCCAAGAGTTTATTAGTCAAGAAGAATTGATGGATCAAATTTCTAATTTATTAGAGATGTTACCCAGTCGTCAACGTCAGATTATTAGCCTGCGCTATGGCTTAGAAAATGGTCGCAAAATGAGTTATAAAGAAATTGGTCAACAATGTGGGATTAGTCATGAGAGAGTGCGACAGTTAACTCAGCGTGCTATGCGCACTCTTAAACAACAAGCCTTCCGCTTACAAGATATGGCTCGTTAGAAAGCGCTTGATATAACAATTCCTATAGTAGTGATACCAAATCCGAGATTATTACCCCCTTTAAACGTAAGGTAAGGGAGGAGGCAGAGGGCAGGAGGCAGGAGAGTTTCACCACAAAATGTATAAAGGGGGTTTAAGGGGCGGATTTAGTATTAGGCACAGAATTAACCCCTTTTAGGCAGGGGGCAGTAGATATTTATGCTTTCCCCAGTTGAAGTTTAAATGCGTCTTATACCAAATCTGGTGTATATACCCTAGTTATAAATGAGGCAAGGCAGTAGGCAGGAGGGTTAGGCAAAAAAAGAAAACTAGGTTTTATAAGTCGGATTTGGTATTAGCTTAAAATAGCAATAAGAGTTTAAATTCATAATTCATAATTTATAATTTATAATTGACTAGCTCTAATTCCTGCCCCGATTAAACCTACTTTTTGGTTAAGAATCAGAAAAACAGGAATATTTTCTATTAACTTTCTCATCCGTCCTTTCGCACAAAACCCATCCATAAAAACACCACTTTTCATTAATTCTAAATTCTTAGCAGCAATCCCACCAGCAACATATAATCCGCCATAGGGAAGCAGTTTTAAAGCCAAATTTCCTGCTTCTGTGCCATAGGCTTCGATAAATAGGTTCATTGTTTGCTGGCACAAATAATCATTACTCTGAGCCGCTTTAGCCACTTCTGCTGATAAATCAACTGTCTGAGTTTCTTGACTTTTTTCTTGCTCCCATTGTTGATAAACTTGCTTCATCTTATCTGATTCTAAAGTATAATTTCTTGTGCGTAAAAATTGATAAATAGAAGCAATACCTTGTCCCGATGCAATTCGCTCAACTGAAACTCTATCGATCTTTAAATCATTTTTAACATACATCAATAAATCTAATTCTAATTGAGAACGAGGGGCAAAATCAGTGTGTCCTCCTTCGCTACTATAAACATTATAAAGTCCTTCTCCATTGGGAATTAAAAATCCTTCTCCTAATCCAGTTCCTGCTCCTATAATAGCAATGGGCGCAGATGGATTAGATTGACCTTTTTGTAAAGGATATAAATCATCTTCTGTGAGTCCTAAGATACCATAACCAATGGCTGCAAAATCATTAATCAGACTAACTTTTTCTAGCACTAAATTGTCTGCTAGTCTCTCTCCTGAAAGTGTCCAATCCAGATTGGTTAACTGACAAGTATTATTAACCACTGGTCCTGCAATTCCAAAGCAAGCTTTATCAACCGTTATGGACTGACTAATTTGTTGCTTGGCATCTTCTATAAAATTAATGACCAGTGGGACTAAATCGGTGTACTCTTGACTGGGATAGGTTTGTTCAAAAAGGGGATTTAAGTTAAAGGGGAAAGGTGCATCAGACGTTACTTCAACTAAACGAAGAATCGTTTTTGTTCCCCCAATATCACCAGCAATTAACATGACAATTATCTCCTCATCAAGGATAACTGATAAAACTTAGCATAGATTACTGACCTTGTCAAAATAGTAGGACAAGCTTCTAGCTTGTCACAAAAAGTAAGAAAACAGGAGATAAGGTATCAATTTCCCCTCTTTCCCTATAAGCTCAGATCCAGTTTATCTACCCCAGTTTTGCTGGTTTCAATTATTCCCCCTCTCCCCACACTTCCCATAAGTAGGATTGGGGATAACAGGCAAGATGCCTGTACTACTGTCCCTCATTTAAGCAAATATTAAATAAATCTGTATTTAAAACTCCTAGTATCGTCTGATACATCTTTCCTGCATCGAAGCGTATACAGTACACAATGATTTTTAGATTGCTTTATTGTTAAGGAGATTTTCAGTAACTTATGTATGGCTTAAAAATTGTGATCATTGGGGCAGGAATTGGTGGTTTAACGGCGGGAATTGCCTTAAAACAAGCAGGATTTGCGGTTGAAATCTATGATCGGGTCAAAGAACTACGACCAGTAGGAGCAGGTATTTCCCTTTGGTCAAACGGGGTAAAAGTGCTTAACCGTCTAGGATTAGGAGATAAAATGGCAAAAATCGGTGGCATGATGGACTCTATGGAGTACCTTGATTCGACGGGTCAATCTCTGAATAAAATTGATCTTCATCCCCTCTTTGCCACCGTAGGTCAACGCCCCTATCCTGTGGCTAGGGCAGACTTACAATCTATGTTGCAAGAAGAATTAGAATCCTATGGCGTAGAAATCAAACTCAATCATCGGTGTATAGAAGTCAAAGAAGATGAAAAAGGTGTAACAGCGCTTTTTGAAAATGGTCATCAAGCCCAAGGGGATCTTTTAATTGCTGCGGATGGGGTACGTTCCATCTTAAGAACCTATGTCTTAGGAGAAGAATTTACCCCTCAATATGGGGGATATATTAACTGGAATGGGTTAGTCTCTGCCAGTGAAGACTTAGCGCCCAAAAATAGCTGGGTGATTTATGTCGGAAATCATCAAAGAGCCTCAATGATGCCCGTGGCAGGGGATCGATTTTACTTCTTTTTTGACGTTCCCTTACCCAAAGAAACCCCTGCTGAACCTGAAAATTATCAAGCCCAATTAAAAGAATACTTTAAAGGATGGGCGCAACCCGTACAAAACTTAATTGAGCGGATTGAGCCTGATAAAGTTGCTCGGCCTGCCATTCATGATGTCGGACCCCTTAACCAATTAGTACGGGGAAAAGTTGCCCTCTTAGGAGATGCTGCCCATGCCACTTGTCCCGATTTAGGACAGGGGGGTTGTCAAGCAATGGAAGATGGATTAGTCTTAACCCAATATTTATTAACAACTAATATCAGTGTGGAAGATGCCTTAAAGCGCTATGAAAGCGAGCGCAAAGAAAGAACCAGCGCTGTGGTTGATAAAGCCCGTCAACGAGCCGAACAAATTCATGGTAAAGATCCATCAGTGACTGAGCAATGGTATCAGCAATTGGCCAAAGAAGAACCCCAGTCTGTCAGAGATGCGATCGCAAAAGTGATTCTAGCCGGCCCCTTACACTAAGTTGATTTTTAATAACTTTTGACAATTCTTATGGCACAAACCAATCCTGATCTGGGAGTAGAAGAAGACCCCACCAATGCCCCTACCATTTATGCAGATTTAGTCTATGGCTTAAATGATCGGCCAGCGCCACCTGAAGCCTTATTAGTTGCCTTTCAGCACGTTATGGCTTCTTTTGTTGGTATTATTACCCCTCCTTTGATTATCTGTAATTCATTAGGATTAGACGCAGCAGATACCAGTTTCATTATTAGTATGTCCCTCTTTATTTCGGGACTGGCTACCTTTATTCAAGCCAAGCGCTTTGGACCGGTTGGTTCTGGCTTACTCAGTCTGCAAGGGACAAGTTTTACCTTCTTAGGTCCTATTTTAGCGATTGGGGGTGCAAGTATTGAGGCGGGAAAAACCCCTCAACAGGCATTAGCCTTAATCTTTGGTTGTTGCTTTTTTGGGGCATTTATTGAAATTTTCTTTAGTCGTTTTTTGCATTTAATGAAGAAGATTATCACCCCCTTAGTGACAGGGACTGTGATTACGATTATTGGTCTAACCTTAATTAAAGTAGGAATGACCAGTATTGCAGGGGGCTTTGCTGCTAAGGCAGATGGTACTTTTGGTAGTCCTCGTAATTTAGCGTTAGGGGGAGGTGTCATGTTAGTGATTATTATGTTAAATATCAGTAAAAATAAATACCTAAGAATGGGGGCAATTTTTATCGGTTTAATGGGAGGATATGTGGTTGCGATCGCATTAGGAATGGTTAACTTTAGTGGGTTGAGTGGTTTACCCCCTTTTGCTTTACCGATTCCCTTTCGCTTTGGTATGAGTTTTGATCTATCAGCTTTTATCCCTTTTATCGTTTTATATCTAATTACCACCATTGAAACCATCGGAGATTTAACCGCAACCTCAGCCGTTTCTAAAGAGCCTATTAAAGGGGGTACTTATATTCGTCGAATTAAAGGGGGTGTCTTAGGGGATGGGGTTAACTCTTTAATTGCTGCTGTTTTTAATACCTTTCCCAATACGACTTTTAGTCAAAACAATGGAGTGATTCAAATGACAGGGGTAGGAAGTCGTTATGTGGGCTTTTACATTGCTGGAATTATGGCCTTCTTAGGGTTAATTCCTTTAGTGGGTGGCTTTTTTCAAGCCTTACCTCAACCTGTTTTAGGAGGAGCAACTATTGTCATTTTTGGCTCAATTGCGGTAGCAGGACTTAATATTATTGCATCCTCTGAAGAAGTAGGTCGTCGCTCTTTACTGATTGTTTCTGTTTCTTTAGCATTAGGGTTAGGGGTTACATTTGTCCCCGAAATTTTTGATGATAAACCGATGTTATTAAAGAGTATGTTTTCTTCTGGGATTTCTACAGGGGGGTTAGCAGCGATTATTCTGAATGCTTTTTTACCGAAAGAAAAGCATAATAGCTTAGATGATGCAGAACTTTAATTAGTAGGGTGGGCTTTGCCCACCATTTCCTAGTAGTCTGTCAAATTGAAAGTGACGGGTTGAGATTGTGGGGAGTGTGGGAAGATTTAACTGTCAAAATTAGTTTGACACAGCACTAGATTATTCTCTTTACCAAATTATCGTGACGGGATATTGAACAATTAAGCTATCTACAGTAATCATAGGAATATCTTGAACTAAATATCATAGAGGTTGAGTAAAAAGAAGTGAAACCTAACCCTAAAAAAGTATTCTTAATTATCTTTTATATATATAATGTGCTTTCTCAAGCGCTCGCTCTTATTCATCATCAAAACTTATTATTTTATGTCAAACATATTTGTATATTAAATTTTAAGAGACTGTTAAATTTTGCCATAATAACTGAAAAATTAGCAAAATAGACCGATTTATATCTAGCTATTTCAACGAAAGAATGGGCTTGACAAGACCATACTACCGAATTTATGATAGAAAGACGATAGAAAAAAATACTATGGGCATCCAGTGCCAATTTTTTAATCATTAGGCGCTCAATGATTAATACTTAATCA
>JBFRWQ010000097.1:0-11993 GCA_051439665.1 Microcystaceae cyanobacterium
ATTCAAGCCATGTTGGGTGACTATATTTAGGGGATCAATAATCGCTTTGAGCCTCAATTTTCCCCAAACAAATTGATTATTCGACCATCTAATGCCCTGTTTATTGGTTTTACCCTCAAGAGAACGAAAACGAGATGATACTTTAAATCTCACCCGTTTAGCTTGACTAAACATGACCTTTTCGCTGGCTTTAAATGCTCTTGTAGCCAGTTTCTGTTGGGTATTAGAATCTAGTTTTTTAGCTATCCAATGAGATTGATTACTTACCACAGTCGCATAAGCCTGTAAATCGTAATCTGAGTAGCGATCAGCCCTTCTAGCTTCTTTGAAAGCTTTTTGTCGCTTTTTCTGCTCTGTTTTCGGGATTTTTTTGGCTTCTTGATAAGCTCTACTATTTCGGACTAGATTCATTCGGGTCATTGCCTCGGAGAGTAAGGCATTGTAAAGCTGTCTCCCCGCCTGAAAACGAGATAGTAACTCTTTTTCTGAGTGACTATCTACTACTAGAGGCAATTCGGTTACGAAGGAGGGAGTCGTGCTTTTCGCCATAATTCTCTCGTTGCTGTATGAGACTCTTCTCTATATAAAATAAGAGAAGAATCCGATTTTGTCAATATATTTATACTTATATTTAGGAAAAAATCATCTAGAATTTAAGGTTAGTTCGGCTCAAATTCAAGAGTATATTAACGACCCTCACCATAGTTAAAGTAATGACGCTCAATTTATTGAGCGTGTCCGCTTTCCGCCCCTACTTGAAAGATAGGGGCTACCAGCGTCCCGTGTTTTTGTGGTGTAGCTCGTCTTTGCTTGTCGCCTATATAATAGGAATTCTTCTGATTTTGGGAACTTGGTTGAAGCCTCGTTTTTTTTGGGTGAGTAGTCAATGTTTGAATATGAGAAGACATCTAGGTGATCGAGGCGCTGAGATGTTTTATTATGGCATAGGAAGTCTTTCAATTGCGGTTAATGTTGCTTATTTCAAGTATTCTATAGCGCCTCTTGTGATGGGCGCTTTACTCGCTATTGTAGCGTATCGATTTCTGGCTAAGAATCGTTGGTAATTGTTCTCTAGTTCAACGGGCGCAACCCTTGGGGTGGGCGTAAGCCTTGGGGTGGGCGCAAGCCTTGCGCCCCTACGATCATGGCGATTCTGATTTCGGCTATGAAGGTGAATCGCAAGTATTTTTAATTTGTTCTACATTCCAGAATGCACCTCCTAAAGCGGAATATTCAATGGGATCAAAGCAATTTCTGACTGCTTGCAAAGAATAGGGATTTACTAGGTAGATATAGGGTAAGTAATCAGAAACTAATTGTTGCGCTTTATCATAATAGGGTTTGCGTTTTTCAATTTCATATTCTTTAACCCCGTCAATATATAATTGTTCAATTTCTTGTTCCCAGTCAGCAATCACTCGTCCTTCAAGGGGTTCACCTTGAATTGCTTTTTGGTTAAAAGAATGTAAATGCCCATCTGTGTACCAGATATTGGGTGAATGGGGTTCATTTCCTCCTGTAAATCCAATCATGTGAACTTCCCAGTCTAAACTTTTACTGAGTTTATCAACTAGGACATTAAAAGCGATCGGGGTAAAATTAACCTTAATACCAATGTTACCTAAATCTTCTTGAATTTGAGCGCCCATTGCTTCACGAATTTTATTACCTGCATTGGTAATTAAACTAAACTCTACTCTGTTTCCTTTACTGTCTAATAGTTCCCCTTGACTATTATATTCAAATCCTGCGGCTAAGAGTAATTCTTTGGCTTTATCGGGGTCAAAATCGTAGCCTTGAATCGATTGATTATAGTAGGGAGATTGAACTGAAATTTGAGTAATTTGGGGTTCACCTAAGCCTCGGTAGATGTTATTAATAATCCGAGGGCGGTTAATTCCATAGGCGATCGCACGGCGAAACTGCACATTATTAAACCATTCTGATTTAATGGGATCAATTAGGGGTTTACCGTTACGTTTTCCCTTATTCAAGTTAAAGGAGATAAAAACAACGCCATAAGCTTGTCCACCATTATAGATGGTAAAATCACCCCGTTCTTCTTCTTGTTTGAGTAAAGAAAAATATTCGGGGGTAACACTAATAGAGTCTAAACTTCCTGAGCGAAATTGCAGTAAAGATGTGTCTGTATTTTCTACAATTGCCCAGACAATTTTATCAATATGAGGGAGAGCATTTCCTTGGTCATCTTTGCGCCAATAGTAGGGATTTTTTTCAAAGACAACTCGTTGACTGGTAACATATTCTTTCAGTCGATAGGGACCATTACTAATAATTTCTGTGGGAGGGGTATCCGTTCCCCAAACTGAGAGAAATTTAGGGTTTCCTGCTTGATCGGTTTCTTCTATGTAGGGGCGTAAAATATGAGCAGGTAAGATTCCTATTCCAGCACTAGATAAAAAGGGAGCATAGGGTTCAGAGATTTTGAATTGAATTCGTCGATCATCTAATTTAGTAATGGTGGGAGGTTGTCGCTTTTCGCCAATCAGTAGGCCATCTCTAGAATTATTAGGAATTTTGGGGTTAAGATATAAGTCATTATAAGTAAAGACCACATCGTCTGCGGTTAAGGGCTGACCATCAGACCATTTTAAATTATCTTTTAGGGTAAAAATAATGGTTAATTTATCCTCAGAAACTTGCCAAGATTCTGCTAGTGCCGGTTCTTTTTTACCAGTTAAAGGGTTTTCTGTAATTAATCCTTCATAGATATAACCAAAGACATTAGGAGATTCGGCGGATAAAACAGCATTAAAGGTTTTCGGATCACCAACAACTGAAAAAATAGCCTCATTTCCCTGATGGGTTGGCGCACAAGACACCAAAGACAGAGTTAAAAGCGCTGTTAAGAATAATTGAAAGACTTGATAAATTTTTGTCTTAATGGGTTTTAACATCATCGTTTTGGTAAAGGTTAGCAGTTTACTGATCTAAGGTATCTTGTCGTCCCAATTCATAAACCCCAGAGATAATACAGGCCATGATTCCCATACTAATTGCCCAACTTCCTCCCAGTCCTAATTCTACGCCCCAATTACATAAGCTACCAATTAATAAAAAGGGTACAATACTGAAGACTGAAGCATAGAAAGCATTTTGGGATTCACGAGCTTGACGAGTTTTTTCAAATTCTTCTTGTGAGGTATAAAGCGAGCGCTCTGCAAAATTAAACCAGCGATTTAAGCCTTCGATTACGCCATTTTTAGCAGATGTTAAGCCAATATACAGCGCTAATGACCATAAACAACTTCCGGCAATGGCGGCGGGATCTAGCTCAAGGGTGAAGGGAAAAGGAAAAAAATCGCTGATCATAGGTGATTCACTATGGAGGAGTCAAAAAAATAATTAAGCCTTTATTGTAACTGAAGCGGTTAACTCTGACCAATTAATCGTTTTGAGGTTAAGTGACAATTCTACAGGTTAATCTCAACTCACGCTATGATGAGACTTACGGCTTGGGTAATCTGTTGATTATCTCTCACTCAATTCTGTTGGTTATGGAGCGTCAAGTATGAATCTTAGAGAAAAATTGCAATCTCCTATCGTTACATTTCTGCTAATTCTAGTAGGGGGATTTTTTCTCGTTTCTCTTTTTTCTAGACGTTCCTCTGATCAGTTATCTCCCCGTCCTTATAGTGAATTTCTTCAGAAAGTAGAAGCAGACAACGTAGAAAGGGTAATTTTAGGCAGTCGTTTTCTTTTATATCAGCCAAAAGGGGAAATTACCAACGCACAGCGCTCGGCTTGTGTTTATTTAACCCCTTCTCGATCTCCTTCCTCTACTAATCTAAACAGTGGGAATAATCCGTTTCATGCTCCCTCGTCTGATTTATCTCAAAACACTCTATCTCTCGACGATCCAAGCTTTTATACTCCTTCGCCTGTCTGTTTCCTAGCCACTGTTCCCATCAATGATCCTCAATTAGTGGAACGATTACAAGCAAGGGGCATTATTTTTGAAGCGCCTCCCACTAGGAGTAATTGGTTACAGACTGTTATGGCTTGGGTTGTTCCTCCCTTAATTTTGGTCTTAGCGATGCAATTTCTCTTTTATCGGGGAGAAGATCGCCGTTCCTTGTCCTTTGGTAAGAATAAAGCGAAAATATATGTAGAAGGAGAAACCGATAAAATTACCTTTGCTAATGTAGCAGGGGCGGATGAAGCAAAAACAGAATTACAAGAAATTGTCGAATTTCTCAAAAATCCTGAAAGATTTAGTCAAATTGGGGCTAAAATACCCAAAGGAGTCCTCTTAGTCGGTCCACCTGGTACGGGAAAAACTCTCTTAGCGAAAGCAGTGGCGGGTGAAGCAGAGGTAACTTTTTTTAGTATCTCGGCTTCAGAATTTGTAGAATTATTTGTGGGGACAGGGGCCGCAAGAGTTAGGGACTTATTTGAACAGGCTAAGAAGAAAGCTCCCTGTATTATTTTTATCGATGAACTGGACGCAATTGGGAAATCTCGGAGTAGTGGCAGTTTTCAGAGTGGGAGTAATGATGAGAGAGAACAAACCCTCAATCAGTTATTAACAGAAATGGATGGTTTTAATGCAGGAAATTCGATTGTTATTGTCTTAGCTGCCACTAATCGTCCTGAAACCCTAGATTCTGCTCTATTACGCCCTGGGCGCTTTGATCGACAGGTATTAGTGGATCGCCCTGATTTACAGGGCAGGATGGCGATTTTGGAAATTTACAGCCAAAAAGTTCAATTAGCCAGCGATGTTGATTTAAAAGTGATTGCTACCCAAACTCCTGGCTTTGCAGGTGCAGATTTAGCCAACCTTGTCAATGAAGCCGCCCTCTTAGCAGCCAGAAATCAACGGGAGGAAATTACGCAAAGCGATTTTAAGGAAGCGATTGAGCGAGTGATTGCTGGTTTAGAGAAGAAAAGTAAGGTTTTATCGGATAAAGAGAAGAAAGTCGTCGCTTATCATGAAGTTGGCCATGCGTTAGTTGGTGCAGTAATGCCTGGGGGGGGTAAAGTCTCTAAAATTTCGATTATCCCCAGAGGGTTATCGGCTTTGGGTTATACCTTAAAAATGCCAACAGAAGACCGATTTTTAATGACGGATCAGGAATTTCGTCAACAAATTGCTATGTTATTAGGGGGGAGAGCCGCAGAGGAGATTATTTTTGGCAATGTGACTAATGGAGCATCTGATGATTTACAACGGGCAACTAATATTGCGGAGTTAATGGTGACAACTTACGGTATGAGTAAGGTATTGGGACCCCTTGCCTATGATAAGACTCAAAGCGCTAACTTTTTAGGTAATAATGGAGGGAATGCCCGTCGAGCAGTGAGTGAGGAGACAGCTAAAGCGATTGACGAGGAAGTTAAGCAAATTGTAGAAGGTGAACATCAAACGGCGTTAAGGATTATTCAGCAAAATCGGGATTTATTAGAAGATATTACCCAAAATCTTTTAGAAAATGAGGTTATTGAAGGAGAAGAGCTAGAAAAATGGTTAAATCAGGTAACAGTTAACAGTTAGGCGCAAAGAAATGATTGATCATTGAAAAACTCAAGTTATCATGTTTTTCTTGAACATATAAATAACCCGTGAACTATGGTTATTCAAACGGATTTAAGATTATTTCTTGTCCGTCAATTATCAACTATAATTGTCCTAAGCTCTAGCTGCCTTGTTTGCTTGATTTGATACCTGTTTTACCCTATCTCCTCCAACCATGCCCTCTGTTAATCACAACGAGCTTGGACAACAAATTCTTCGGATTATTCAGCGCTTTTCTGATAGTCAGCAACTACTGGCGGAAATCGCTCGTTTTTTGGCAGAAACGTTCGAGGTAGATATGTGTATCCTGATCATCAATCAAAGGAAATATGGAGTGATCTGGTCATCCTCTCCAGTAAGTGACATAGAAAAGCAGATTAAAGGCAGATTAAGAGATGAAAATTGGTTTGATGACTTAATAAAAACCAAAGATCCCCAAGTTATTAGCCCTTCTTCCTCTTTTTTACCAGAATTTTCGCTGAAAACGGCACTAGGGATGACCACGGTTTTCCGTGATAATCCTAATGGTATGATTTTGTTAGGAAGCCAAGCAGTCCGTCAGTGGTCACTCAAAGAAATTACCACCCTCTACCGTTTGACAGATTTTCTGGCTCTGACCTATTATCTAACTCAAGAAGAAAACTCAGAAGATGAACAGGTGCGTCGTCTTTTTCCCAATCAAGGAAGCCCAATTATTCGGCAGCTTTACGAATTAATGCGTCAGCAATTGAGTCAACAGCGACAATTAAACCAATTTAAGGATAATATTATCACAGCGATTAGCGATAAAGCCCGAAATCCCCTTGCGAGTATGCAGATGGCTATTACCCTTTTAAAACAAAATAATCTTTCCCATGAGCAAAAACATCGATATGTGGGCATCTTAGATGATGAATGGCAACAGTTAAATGTTTTGATCAATAATATTGTCATTCTTAAACAACTAGAAACCAATGAACTAGAAGTTGAGCGCCAACCCCTATCGATTATGCCCTTAATAGAACAAATTACTACGCCCTTACAGGAAAAATGGCAAAAATCTCGGCGTAAGTCCCTTGATTTATCTCTTAATCCCATTAAGATCCCTTCAACTTTTTACACTGATCCTAAACACTTACAAATCATCCTTGAAGAATTATTAAACAATGCAGGGCATTATGCCAATCCTAAAACAACTGTTAAGGTTAGGATTGATAGTGAGGAGTTCGACAATTTAGAAAAGCTAATGATTACTATTGAGAACCAAGGGGGCAAAATTGAGGAAGAGGAAATAGAGCGAATTTTTGAACTATTTTATCGGGGAAAAGATGCGCTTGATCGTTCAATTCCAGGCACCGGAATTGGGTTAACCTTAGTTAAAGGATTGGTTGAGTTATTGGCAGGAGAAATACAACTGGTGAATCAATGGGAAGGAGACAGCGCTACCACAATTGTTACCCTCACGCTCCCCTCTTTAACCCCAACTGCACAAGATTAAGGAACTATGGGACAAAATTTATCGGTAACGCCCCTTTCTCAACCCATTCAATGGCAAAAAGCGGTTTATTCTCCTTGGCAACGACAATGGGAAATTATGAGGGTAATGGTGCAATTTTTGTTGATGTTAGGGGTAGATAAACTAACAGGAAATCAGTCCAAACAACAGCGCCGCCGACGGGCAAAATGGTTAGTCAACAAATTATTAATTTTAGGTCCGACGTTTATTAAAATTGGTCAATCTCTTTCCACTCGTGCTGATTTAATACCTTTAGAATATATTGAAGAACTAAGTAAATTACAAGATAATGTTCCTGCCTTTGATAGTTATGAATCTCTCGCCGTTATTGAAACAGAATTAGGTAAACCCACAGCCATTTTATTTAAAGAAATTGAATTAGACCCCATTGCCTCAGCGAGTTTGGGACAAGTACATCGAGCAATTTTATATACAGGCGAAAAGGTAGTCATCAAAGTCCAAAGACCAGGTTTAGAGCCCTTATTTAACTTGGATTTTGAGGTTTTGCACCGCCTTGTTCATTTAGGAAATCGCTGGTTACCAGGGATGAAAAAATATAAATTAGAAGAAATTTATCAGGAGTTTTTTGGCTTATTATTTAACGAAATTGACTATATCAACGAGGGCAATAATGCAGATAAATTCCGTAAAAATTTTAAGAGCTATTCTCAGGTTAAAGTTCCTAAGATTTATTGGCAATATACCACAAAGAAAGTATTAACCCTAGAATATTTACCAGGGATTAAAGTCGATGATCGAGAAACATTGGAAGAAAAAGGGGTTAATTTAGATCGAGTAATTCAATTAGGAATTTGTTCTTACTTAAAGCAACTGTTACAAGACGGTTTCTTTCAATCTGATCCCCATCCTGGTAACATGGCGGTTACGTTAAAAGGTGAATTAATATTCTATGATTTTGGCACAATGGCTGAATTAAAAACTATGGCCAAAGATCAGATGATTCAAACCTTTTTTGCTGTCTTAAAAAAAGACACGAATAAAGTAGTTGAAACTCTTGTTTTTATGGGATTATTAGAACCTGTTTCTGATATGACACCTGTGAAGCGAATTGTTTCTTTTCTCTTAGAAAACTTTCGGGATAAACCTGTTGATGTGAGAGCATTTGAACAAATGAGTGATGAAGTTTATTCGATGTTTCAACAACAACCTTTTCGTTTACCCCCTCAAATGACATTCGTTTTAAAATCCTTAACCACCCTTGATGGTATTGCTAGGGCGTTAGATCCTCAGTATAATTTATTAGCAGCTAGTCAACCCTTTGTCAGAAGTTTAGCCACATCTGGATCTAAGCAAGGACTGGTTAAAACCTTAACCCAACAAACCAGACAATTCCTTAGTGATCAATTTCAAAGACAGAATTCCACTGAACCTTTGATCAGAGAAATTACAGAAAAAATCGAGCGAGGTGAATTAGAATTTTATGTCCGTTCTCGTCAACAAGAAAAAATCTTAAAGCGGATTTATTTAAGTCTAAAAAGCTTAATTTATCTGGTGTTAATGGCATTAAGTTTAATTGCTGGTTTGATGCTTTTGTCTAGTAGTTATGGTAAAATAGTGTTATTAAGCCTTATGTTATCTGGATTATTTGGACTCTTTTTTATGCAAAGTTTGATCAAATTACTCTTACAAGAACGGATTGATCGATTTACAGAAAAATAACATCTTAACCCAAGGATGAACTATGAAACATCCGACCCCTAAACTCCCTCAATATCGCATTCTTGGACAAATTGGACAGGGACAATTTGGTCAGGTTTATTGTGGTGTTCATCGTCAAACTGGCGAATTAGTAGCAATTAAACGCCTAGATCGTAAAGCATTTCCCACTAATCAATTTATTCGTGAATTAGCCTTTTTATTAAATCTGAACCATCCTAATATCGTTTCTTGTAGCGGAATGAAATATCAAAAAGATGGAAGGTATGTGATCACAGACTATTGTGAGGGAGGAACATTAAGAGATGTGATGGAATTAGGGGGTCAATTAGATATATCCTATCGAATTAAACTAATTATTGATGTTTTAAAAGGTCTAGCTCATGCTCACAAGCAAAAAGTGATTCATTGTGACTTAAAGCCTGAAAACATACTCTTAACCCTAGAATCGAACGGATGGCGGGCAAAAATCACCGATTTTGGCATTGCACGACTCCAAGAACTACAAAATACCAATACAGGACGAGGTTATACTGGATCACCTGCTTACATGGCACCTGAACGATTTTACGGCAGATTTTCGTTTCAATCGGATATTTACGCTATGGGGATTATTCTATATGAATTTTTGACCAGAAAGCGACCTTTTACAGGACTACCAGGGGAATTAATGCTGGCTCATCTCAACCAACGAGTAGAAATGCCCAATACTATCCCCTCTCAATTACAAAAAATTGTCCTTAAAGCAATGGAAAAACTGCCCAAAAGACGCTATGAAAGGGCAGAAACCATGTTAAAAGAGCTTCAAGCTGCTTTAAATACCACATATACCTCTTCTATCTTACCCTATCGTTACCAAGCACCTCAAACATCCCCCTCTCCCTCTCAACTTCGACTATTACACCAAACCTCTCTTACTCATCCCATCATCCATTTAGCAGTACAAGATTCTTATCTTTTGTTAGGATCAACCCATCAGTTATGGTGTCAGCAATACGGGGATCCTCAATTAGAAGAGAAACCTTCCCTACTCTGGAAGTTAGGGTTTAAAGAAACATTAGTCTTTGTTAAATTACGGCCTCAAGGGTGTTTTGTTTTAACTAAAGGTAAAAAAGAGCATAATCTTGCTCAAATACCCTTTCAATCACTTCCTAATGATGTAGTTACTGAAGATTTTAAGATTCAGTCTTGGCCATTGCAAAAGATGACTCTTAGTATTGATCCTCAAGGTCGCTGGTTAGTAATGGTCTATCGTTCAACGATGGATAAAGCCTCTACTGCTCTTAAAGTGCTGAAACTTCCCACATTTGAAGCCATTAAATCCCCTCAATGGTTTTCCTACCCTGTACATCTCATTATTGTCGATCATCATCATGGGTTAGCCTTTACCCTGTATCAGAAAGGGAATGAATATCAAACTCGTCTCACCCTATTTAACCGCAAAGGATGGTTAATTAAAGGGATGACCTTACCCTTTGGATTGTATAACATTACGCCCAATCAAGCCTTCCCTGACCACTTATTAGCGATCGCATTAGGACAACCCTTTGTTGCAATTTTAATCCAGCTTAAACCGTGGAAAATCACTAAAATTGCCCTAGAGATTGAAATATCATTTATTGTTGCCTATTCTCAAGGGTTTTGTCTGGCAGATACCCAAGGAACAATTATCATCTTAGACGAAGAAGGGAATCGCTTAGGAGACTGTCATCTTTCTATTGAAGGAAAGGTAACAGCGATCGCACTAGCTAATAATACTCAATTATTGGTTACAACATGGGATCAACAAGAAGGAATATTGTACCATTTAGATTTTCAGGATATTGTCAAAGAAACAATCATAGGTGGATAAACTTTATTTAGGCAGGTATAATCAGACTAAATTTTCTGTTAAAAACTAAATTTCGTCTAAATTAACATTTAATTCTCGCAATTTGGCTGCTAAACGATCAGCTCGTTGTTTTTCTTGTTCAGCCCGTTGTTTTTCTTGTTCCGCTCGTTGTTTTTCTTGTTCCGCTCGTTGTTTTTCTTGTTCAGCCCGTTGTTTTTCTTGTTCAGCCCGTTGTTTTTCTTCTATGATAATTTCTTCTGGGGTAGGTAATAACTTGCCTTGCTGATCCCACCAACGTAACCAAGGAAGTTCTACATTTTTATAAATTCCTGTCCAAAGTCCTAATTCTACCCCCAAAGATGGAATATAGTAATGTTCCCTTTCATTGGCTGGCATTAACCTGTATTTACCCTCTAATAGGTGATAAACTTCTACACGAGACTTTTGCACTTCATAAATAGCGTAAAAAGGAACACGAATGGCCTGTTCATAAACCCAAAATTTGCCCTTATAAGGAGTTTGATCTCGTTCTTCTGCCCCATTACCAGAGACAAATTCAATCACAATGGCAGGCGCTACTATTTCTTGCCACAATACATAAGAGCGTCTCATTTGTCCATCTAAAGTAGAAGGAACATTTGCTACATAAAACCAATCAGGGGCTTCTGCGCCTCTTTGGGGTGGCTCAGTTATTCGCCAATAAATACCGCTATCTTGTCCAATCGCAAATTGCCCATCGGGATGTAACTGTTCTAGTTTCGACCAGATAGATTCAGTGAGTAAAATGCTTTGAGGATGTTCCTGAAAATTTTTCACGAAAGTGCCGTCGGAATCGGGTAATTGAGTGTGATCGGGTAAAGCATTTTTCGAGGTGACATCAACTACGGTTGTCATAAAGTTATGCTAAAATGGACTACACTCAATTGTAACTTAATTTTAGGTTTTTAAAGAAGGGACACAGTGATTTAGCTGTCCGCCGCAATTCATCCCACGCCGTATTTGACCGAAAGGCAGAACCCACTCAAATTGGCGTGGGACGGGGCTAATAAGCGTGCGCTGATACGCTTGGGCACACAGCCCAGAGATGAATTGCGGACAGGGTCTTGTGTTGTTTGTGTTTGCTCCATGATGTGCTAGGGTAAAGGTAAGCGGTATCAGAAAGAGTAGCCGTAGTGGGCGAACTTCCCGTTGTCAAAAGGCTAGACACTACCTATTAAAATGTACTTTTCAGTGGTTTTAATAGCCCCAATTCCCTCTAAACCGATGTTTGTGTTTATGGAAGGGTGAAAAACCAAACCTAAATATACCCCTGTGGGCAACTGGGGGTCCGCCTCGGTACAGTAAATACTGTGCGCCAGTAAGTACCATCTTCGGATGAGTAAAACCTGCGGAGGGAAGGTAAGACTTGCTATTCTTTGGAGTAGAAAGCGCATCCCCTTGAAAGAGGAAGC